>JBGAFY010000072.1:0-6718 GCA_044226975.1 Rhabdochlamydiaceae bacterium | reverse complement strand
CGTAAGCCCATGAGACAAATTGGCAGTTCTGATAGTGAAAAGGAAGCTTACTCTGTTTGCAACGCTTTGAAGAAACAAGGGGTTGCTTGTTCTTATGACATTGAAAAAGATGAAAAGAGCAAGACCATACACTATAGAATGTGGGTGGTTAACGAAGAAGATGTCGATGCTGGTCTTACTGTCTTGAACCGGTACCGTGAAAACCCTGATGCCCTGGAGTTCCAGCGTGCAGAGCCCGTTTTCGTGAACCCCGACCATATTGAAGAACTAGCCGAAGAAGAAGAAGTTAAAACAGCGCCGCCATTAAGTGGCTGGAAGATTAAAATTTCTTTGAAGCCTCGTAGGGAAACACGAGGGGTAACTCTTACGCAGATCATCCTTTTTGTCTGTATCGCAATTTTTATGTGGAACGATTTCCAAGAGTCTCAAATCATGCGCGACAAAGGAGTTCTTCCTGTTCAACTGGGGCTTACACCTTTGCAGCGAGAGATGATGTTTGACGAGCCAGCACAGATGCAAGCTGTAGTCAAAGTTGTCAATGATTACCCGATGAAAGATGTAAGGGAAGAAAAAGATCTGCCCGAAGCTACACGCCAAGCAATTACTACAGCGGAAGCGATCCCTTATTGGAAAGGGTTTTATCAAGAGATCATCATCCCCACTAAAGATAAAGAATCTCCTCCACTTTTTGAGAAGATCCGCACAGGGGAAGTGTGGCGTTTGTTCACACCTTGCCTATTGCATCGCGATTTCTTGCATATCCTCTTTAACTTAGCGTGGTTATGGGTTTTGGGGAGGCAAATAGAAGATAGGATTGGCAAAATCCGCCTTTTGACACTAATAGTCATAGTTGGAGTGATATCAAACATCGCTCAATACTTTATGAGCGGCCCCTATTTTATCGGATTGTCGGGAGTGGTGGTGGGCATGGTAGGATTTATCTGGCAGCGGCAACGTAAAGCTCCGTGGGAAGGGTATCCTTTAAACAAGCCTACTATCCTGTTTATCGTGATCTTTGTCGCCGTTATGGCGCTGTTAGAATTTTTTGCCTTTTTCATGCATCTATTTACCACCTTTGCATTGTCTCCGAACATCGCGAACACGGCCCATATTGTCGGTGGACTAGTGGGCATTGGTCTTGGAAGATTGCCCTTCTTTCAAAGGAAAACGCAATGAGCCAAAGAAATCTTACCATCCTCGGTTGCTCAAGCCAGCAACACACACGCAAACGCAACCATGGTGCGTATTTATTCCGTTGGAATGATGAAGGTCTGCTTTTTGATCCCGGTGAAGGGACGCAGAGACAATTTATCTTTGCAAACGTTGCTCCCCCTTGCGTCACAAGGATTTTTATCAGCCATTTTCATGGAGATCATTGTCTAGGATTAGGGTCTATGTTGATGCGCTTGAACTTGGACAAAGTCAAGCACCCTATCCATTGTTACTATCCAGCCAGCGGCAAGGTCTATTTTGATCGATTGCGCTATAGTACCATTTATCATGAAGTGATCAACGTCGTTGAACATCCTGTCTCCGAGGCCGGAGTCGTGCATGATGATGGGAATTTCCGCATTGAATCTGCATTTTTAGAACACGGTGTCGATAACATCGGTTGGCGCGTCACTGAGGCAGATACACGAAAGTTCGATCGCAATTTACTACTTCAGCATGGGGTTGTTGGACCACTGGTCCGTAAACTAGAAAGCGAAGGTTTTCTAATTATCGATGGCAAAAAAGTCAGTCTTGATGATGTCAGCTCTTTACGCAAAGGGGATGCCATCGCTATCGTGATTGATACATTAAGATGTCCAGAAGCAATCGAGATTGCAAAGAATGCACGCATCTTATTATGCGAAAGCACTTTTCTTGAAGAGCACCGCCACCTTGCTCAAGAGTACCACCACCTGACAGCCCATCAAGCAGCTGAGATCGCCAAAGCAGCTAATGTAAAAGAGCTGATCTTGACCCATTTCTCTGCGCGGTACACCGATCTCACTCTTTTTGAGCAAGAGGCTCGGGCTGTTTTCCCCAACACTCAAGTAGCAGAAGACTTCAAAGTTTTCGAATTTCCAAAATAAATTATTTCTTTAATTCTGAACGCAGATCATGGACCAACGTAGAGAGCTCGATTAACAAATGCTCAGTTGGCCTTGGATATTGGATAAAAGCTTGGAGAATTTGTTCTAGCTCGGAGGATTCTTTGGGTTGATGCAGAAACTTTTCAGATGCTGAAAGAAGAGAGCTTGATTCTGCAGGATTTTCTAGGACTAGTGGTTGAGATAAAATATGTTGAAGAATCTCGCCAGTGTCTTTCAGTGTTTCTTTTAACATATTAACTCTATTTTTGTGCCGCTTCACATAAGGAATTTAATTGAACGACAGTTTTTGCTAATTCTGACAATTGATAGGGGTCTTTAGAAAGCTGAGTATTTTGCAATATTTGTTCAATCATCTGCTTAAACTTTTCTATTGTTTTCGCAAGGTCTTCCACGTTTACTGCAACATTGTCTTGTGGAATGGCAGGTGCGCTTGGCGGTTTAGGAGAAATAGGGTTGATGTCCACGACTCTATCCCTTTGTTCCTTTTTTATGCTGACGCTTCTTCACTTTTTGTTTTGCATGTCCAATAGAACTCTGTGTAGGGAAGTGAACTGTTCTCGTCCTGCTTGGCCAACCGCTTAAAGGTGGGTATTTGTCGATCATGCAATCCTCAATATTATTGTTTCTTATTTTCAATTAATAATATTTAAAATATTTTTTCAAATAAAATGTTGTTTATTTTTTCTCAATTTAATTTCTCCTGCAATTTTAAGTGCATCATAAGTGAACAGTCTACTGTAAAAATGGGAAAAAAAGATTGTCTAGTAAATTTTTTATCATTAATATTTGTGCGAGAAAAAGTATGAGGGCGCTATGAAATTTCAAACCATTTTCTACAGTTTAGCTGTTTGTTCACTCTGCTCTATTCCAATTTTAGTGAATGCAGATGGATTAGAGCGGGCTACCCCTTCAGAAATGCATCGATATGTAAGGGACTCCACAGAAAATCTTAAGAGAACCGCATTGGAATTACTTTCAGTCTATGAAGGCCAAAGGACGTTTGCAAATTCGTTGCATGAAGCCATTCAAGCTACTCAGGAGCTTTTTTCAATTTGGACAGAAATTCTTCAATATCCCGAACTTCAATCTGTGCTTAAAGATAGTGCCATTAAGATTTTGAATAATGATCAGCTGAATGCTTATCAGCACTATATTGCTCAACGTTTTTTAGAAAATTCAATTCCTGACAATATCGCAGACTATTTCTTACATTTAAATGGAAATGCTCAAGAAAAAAGAGGACAGTCCTCAGATTTTAAGATATTGAATTATAGATCTGAGCATGTTGCCAATGAACAAGTTCAGGATCTGGCCGGAAAAATCATTTCAGCTAATGCCGACGTTGTTCTGATCCAAGACGCCTCATTCAATGAAGGGACATATTCTTTGTATGAAGCTCTCAAGAATGAGTATTGCCATTTTTATATTCTAGAGAGTCCTTCAAGCATATTGCAACCTCTTGTGGGAGCTAGTCTATTCGTTGCTAGCAAATACCAACTTGAAGATATGCAATATCACCAACTGAACACTAACGAATCCTTTTACAAAGAAGGAGTGCTTGATTTTGTCATCAAAAATGGAAAAAATTCAGTTGGCCACATTTACTGTATGGATGTTTACGACGGTCCTTTGGATGAACTTCGAAAGCAAAAAATGCGAGAAATTCTTGAGATGATGCAAAAGGACTTCCTCTATTCAATTGAAACGGAATATATGCCTTATGTCTTATGCGGTGACTTTAGAAATTTGTCTTCCGATGCAGTAATTGGAAATTTTTTCCGTAAAGGAAATGACAACGCTGAAAACAATTTAGCGTTGTTATTTCGCTATCTTCCTTTGTACCCATCTCATGAGTTTGGTCAAGAATATGCCATCCAATCAGAAATGTTAGCTGGTCTTGATGGGATGCTGACAACTGTCAGCAAATCTGAATCCTTTTCTCTAGGGGCTCTGTTAAAAAATGATATGACCTATTGGGACAACACCGGTATGATGTTGGTTAGAGGTAGCGTATCAGCATCAGGAAATTCTAGTTCAGACAACAAAGGAAACTCTAGCGCAGAAGGAAGCGTCTCTGTAAAGCGAGATAATGATGATGGAACTAGCTGGTCAGTCGAGGTCAATGGTCGTGTAGACAAAGATACTGATGGAAACAAATCTTCTGAAGTTGGTGGTAAAGTAACATGGGGTTTCTAGTTTGTATAAATGAATAAAAAGAAATTTATCATAGGAATATTGACGCTTTCTTTAACAGGACTTTTAGTCCTAGCTTTTTACATTCATTCAATCTCACAATTTGTACAGATTCCAGTTAATTTTGCTCCTTGTAACACGCCATTAGTAAGAGTTAAAATTGAAGAACAAAATTATGACTTGAGGTTAGATTTGGGATCTAAATTTCAGCTTACTTTGAGTAAATCAGTTTTAGATACACTTCAAAAAAAACCATCACAGAAAGTTAGCTGGCGCGATGTAAAAGGGAAATTCTATGAATCTCAGTCGTATCATATTCGGAATATAGATGTTGAGAATCTTACATTGAAAGATGTAAGCGTAATTCAAGAAAATGATGATTTTGTAACAAATACGACTCTTTGGAATGATAATCCAGGTTCTGGAGAGTTTGGAATGCTAGGAAGGCCCATTCTCGAGAAAACTAACTTGCTATTAGATTGTTCGCGTTCAAAAATCATAGCAACGAATAATAAACGAATGCTAAAGAAATCCGGATATGATCTTGATCAGATGGTAAAAATTCCTATCATAATCGATAAAAAAGGGATGATCGTAAGTGTCGAAACAGATGTTGGAACATTAAGATGCGTACTAGATACAGGATCGACACTTACACTAGTGCGTGCATCATCATTCCAAGATCGAAAAATCAATCAGGATAATCGAGGATTTTCTGTATTTCAAAGCTCTAAATTTGTCATGGAAAAAAAAGATTTCGGGGAAAAAAAATTATACCTATATGAGTTAGCTCCAGATGTAAAAGAAGTAGATGGTTTATTAGGAATGGATTTTTTTAAAAACCATGTTATCTATTTCGACTATGTGCATAAGTGTATCTACATCGGATCTTGAAAATAACTATAACAAAAAATCATGTAATCTTGGGTGACTTGCCAATTTTTCTACTCCCATTTGATCGTCAAAGTTCCTTTGGAATTTTTAACCAAGCCTTTTTCTTTATCCCACGTCTGTTCCTCAATGTATTCTTGGTTGGTTGTATATTTTCCTGAAGGCTGACAACTAATCATTGAGAACAGACAAAATATAGCGATTATTTTAGCCATAAGACGATTCCTCAACATAGAAAGGATTCCGTAAAAGGAATTAATAAATTGCAGGACAGTTCATTTTAGGATCTACCTTTGTCAATATGCAAGTTTATCCAGAAAATTTTTGCCTCAGTGTTGACAGATTAAAGGGCTTAAGGATGTTGGATGCGGACCTGGTTTGCAACGATCGCAAATGCACATCCCACATTCAAAGAGTTTTTATACCCGAACATCGGGATCTTCAGGATAATGTCTGCTTGTGAAAGTGCATGAGCAGATAAACCCGTCTCTTCATTTCCAAGCAAAAGTGTAAAAGAAAAAGTCAGGACAAGGTAGGCAGGTAACATATTGTTCTGCACCGAGCGCTGTTTTGAGGACTTTGGGATTATCGATGAAGGGTGTTTGTTGTGTGAACAACAGTTGCCCAAGACGGAATGCCTCGGTCGTGCGCAAGATGCTGCCGACATTGAAGGCAGAACGCAGATTTTCAAGTACAATGGAGATTGGGAGAAAAGTAGATTCAGAAGGGGCATCGCAACGAGTGACTTTGGGTAAAAAGAGATGCTCTTTAAGTGTGGCCCCTGATTTTTGCAAATGGAAGTGATAGCGTGTGCATATGGCATCGTTATCTTCCACATTCAGTGGCTGCAGGTCAAGCCATGATGCAAGTAGTTGGTATTTCTCCCAGTTGGGAAATTTTTCCAAGTATGTATATCGGAGAGTTTCGGCCGCCAATTGATGCTTTTTTTTGGGCGATAAGTGCAAAAATTGCGGCCGAGTCAAGATGTTCATGTGCGGGCTGAGAGGTAGTCTTCGAGCTTGCCATCGAATGGATGGATGCCATCTTCTTCAAAGGCAAAGATCTTTGTTGCAGTTTTGTCCATGAGGTCTCTGTCATGGCTGGCCATGATCACAGTCCCTTTATAATCTTCTAAAGCCCATGCAAGGGCAGATACTGCTTCCAGATCGAGATGGTTGTTGGGCTCATCGAGGAGTAAAACGTTATAATTACACAGCATCATTCCGCCGATTATTAAACGAGCAGTTTCTCCACCAGAAAGGTGAGCGACTTGCTTGAAGGCATCATCTCCCGAGAAGAGCATTTTGCCCAAGATACTGCGGATGTCTTGATCGTAGACGTTTTCTTTGCGCGCTTTCAGCCACTCAAACGCAGTGATGGTGCTTTTTTTGTCGATCACTTCAGAGTGGTTTTGTGGAAAATAACCAATCGCTACTTGATGGCCTGTTTCAACGCGTCCCTGATCTTGTGCTAGTTTGCCTGCAAGCATTCTCAGAAGAGTAGATTTGCCCCGACCATTGTTACCAATGATGCCA
>JBGAFY010000071.1:0-7262 GCA_044226975.1 Rhabdochlamydiaceae bacterium | reverse complement strand
ATTTGATGTGGGGAGACAGGGATGTTATGGACCTCGGAAGGATGCTGTCGTCCATATGAGGGAGCAAATTCCACTCGAGCCATGGTTTTAAAAACGGATAACCGTCTGTGATCCAAAAGCCAGCGTTGAGTAAAGGGAGTGCACACGCGGAAAAAATGAAAGCGATTTTCAGTGGACGACTTATACGGCGGATTTTTTGCGAACTTGAGAGCATCAGAGCCTCCAATGTTATGGAGACTGAATTATTGTTAAACAATAATTAATGATCAAGATTTAATAATCTTTAGATGATATCGGGATTGGACGCTAGGGAAATTTTACCATAAAGAAAGAACTGTAACTGATGCTGAATGCGCATATAAACTGGTTCTTTGTCAGATAATTTATGGTTGGATAAGATTTCCAACATTTTTATAGCCAGCTCTTCTTTGTTTTTGCGGTCGTTTGTCGCATGAAAGGCATTGAGAGGTTCATTAATTTCAGGGATAGCCAGAGGTTCTGTTTCATTAAAGTCATCTAAGGTTGCCATATTGTAAGCGTAGCGCATGCAATAATGTCTGTTTGGGTCAAAACGCTCCAATTTGGGGAAGCCTTTTTCGGAGAACTCAACTTTGCTTAGGTAATTGTTCATGATCTGGTCCATTAAAGAGGCTGGATAAATTCTTCTTGCCCAAGGATCAAATATCACTGCTTTTCCCCATGTTGTATAATCTTCGGGATTGCTTTTCTCCGCGCGATTAAGAACGACGAACAAGTGATCGGCGATGGCATTTTTCACATTTGTCATGAGCTTGAAGATTTCAACACGTCCTGAAAACGTCTTTTGTTTTAAGATGTGAATGAATGCATTCTGTGCAAGAGCTTGGCAATTTTCCAGAGGATATTTCTCGTTGTTTTTATGGACATAGATAGAATCAATAAAAAAATCAGACAAAGGGAATTTTTGTAGTTTTAAAATGTCAACTTCTTGGTGAATGACTTTTTTCCTATAGCTATCCAAATTATCTAAAATACCTATGAGATCTATTTGGCTGAGCTTATCTAAGGTGATGGGGGTGTTTTCGCGATTGAGATAATTGGCAGAGAAAGGGATTTTATCTGTTATGACGCAGAGTGTTTCTTGAGCTAAAGCTACGATGTTCTGAGTTTCTAGGTCTTTTTTGTCTTCTGGAGAGAGAATGGTTACAATAGCAACAATAGGCTGTTTACAATCTAAATTGGGAGGAATTTCTTTTTGCTTGGTTAAATGTTGGAGAGAGGTGTTGAAGGTGTTTGAGAAAAATTGCAATGACTGAATAAGGGGTTCTTGTTGTTTTGTTTGCAGATATTTTTCTACTAACTTCCGACCTTCGGAGCGGACATTTGTCTTACTATGGACTAATTTTGCTTGAGCTGAAGTGCTCAATATAAACGTTTCAAACTCTGATAGTAGGGGGTCTGGTAATTCAAGATATTGGTTTTTAACAGCTTGCCAGTCAGGTTGACCTGTTAAGGTTTTTTCTAGAGAAGCGAACTTTTCCAGCGAATATTCGATAAATAAGCCAGTAATGCTGCGCGATTGGAAGTTTAAGATGAAAAAGCGTCGCCAATTTTGGGCATCGGAAAGATCGATGTGGTATTTTTTTTGGATCTTGATGCATGACCAATTGCAGAAATTCCTCGAATTCATTGCAGAAGTTATAAACTTGATACTGAATAAAGAACTTGAAATTAATGAGGAGTTTTTTAGGAGCGCTTAGAGTGGGGGAAGAAATGATATTTTCCTCTGTCATGTTGAGCACTTCAATTAACAAGAGGTTTGTGCATGATCCGGAGAATGTTTTCAAAATCTTTAAAAAGCAATCGTTTTTGAGAAAGCGCGCAAAAATTTTGATGTATGTTCTTTTGATCTCGCAGTGATAGCTTTGTGAAAGAAGATAGTATTAATTGCCCATCTTGAAGAAGAAGGGCGCTGTGGAAATTTACAAGTGAATGTTTGCGTTGGTGTTGGCATACGCCTAGTAATGTTGTTGAAGACTTTTTGTTTTGTAAAAGAAAGCGCTTGCCAAACTCGGGCACTTTTGGAGGGGGCGATACTGAACTTTTCCAAACTGATTGGATAGAGTCCTCAATAGCATCGAACTCTTTACCGAGCAATGAGGGCATCTTTTTGAGCAGTTGAGATTGAGCTTTATAGAGGAATTTACGGCATTCACCAAGTGCACGGAACTCTTTATCGGAATATTCATCAACAAATAATCCGGTTTTAGAGTTTTTATAAAAATCTTCTACCAATTCTCTTTTGTCTAGGATTTCAAGGGCGAGAGAAGTGCACTCATCTGGAGAAAAAGAAGGTGTGCTTTTTATTTTTTTATAAAGGTCTTCAATTTCGATTCTGTATTGCTGAAGAAAATTATCTTTAGATAATAAAGTTGTCATTGGTTTTTGCTTTGCAATAATGATTTTTTATTGGGGATTTTCCCTTTTAAAAAGAAGTGTAATTGTGAGCGCAAAGTTGATATAGGGTGACCGATTTCTTTAGGTCCAATTAGATCTAAGATGTTCTCAGCAAATGGGGATTTCTTAGTTTTATCGTCAGTAGAATGAAACATGCCCAGCTCCAATGGAATTTTGCCTGAAAAATCGATGTCGGTCTTTCTTTTTTCCAATTTACAGTGGTTCATAAACACATCAGTAGTCATTACATTTTGAGTTTTAATTAATAGGAATTGGTTATCCGGATTGAATTTCTTTAAAATGGGGAACCCATCAACTGCTTTTTGGGTATAGTCATTGAGAACCGTATGAAGTAAAGATCCTGGATATATTTTTCTTGCCCATGGGTCGCAAACAATGGCATTTTTGCCCCAAGTCTCCGGTCTATCTAGATCGCTGCTCGGCACTCTTCCGATAATTACAAAGACGTGATCGGCGTCTTCCATTCCTGAGTCTATTTCAACAACTTCAATATTTTGACTAGTTTTATCAAGGAGATGAAAGAACACATTGCAAGCAAGCTCATAACAATTGCCAAATGGGAAGGACTCTGAGTTTTTATGGACGGCATACATGCGTGCAAAGGCATCATCAATTGTTGATTTTTTTAGGACTAACTCTACTTTTTTCTCATCCATTTTCTTTTTGCGGCAATCACCAAGTTGCTTAACTATGTCTGTATTTTTAATTTTGTTAGCTGGGGACATATTGAAAAAGGCATCTTCGCGATTATAAAAGTTCGTTGAAACAACAATTTTTCTTCGTACAAATGTCACTGCTTCCAATGCAAGGGACAAGTTTGTCTCTAGTACTTCGTTAGTAGTATAGAGCGGTATATCGGTGATCGTCGTCACTTCCATAAAAGGATCCGTCCGTAGATCTAATGGGGAGTTAAGGACTTTTTGATGGGATTTTTCTTCAGCACTTTTGCTGAATGTGATGGCATTTTCTAAACCTTTTGAAATGCATTCAGACAATTTTCCTTCAATTAAATTGAGCGCGATCAAATTATCGATAGTTCCCACTGAAGGGTTTGCAATATTTTCTTTTTTTGAATAGATTTGAAGACATTGGTTAAACAGCAGCGATTGCGCAAAAGGGGACATAGATGAATAGATCTTTTCTGCTTCTTTCCATTTACCACTAAGAATTGCCGTCAAAAACACTTGCAGGTGATTTTCCCTAGCATTTTTGAATGCTACTTCTTCGAGGATTGGGTGTGTGATATTGCGAAGGAGAAAATCGCGGTATCCTTCTCGAGTCTTCAATGTAAGGGAATGACTAGAAGCTAAAGTTTTATGCATAGTTTTTATGAATGGAATATTGCTTTCCGCTTCTTCAAACAATAAAAAAGATGCTGGATTGATTCGATGATGGAGGAGAGGTGGAAAAGGATATGCATGGTGGAATTTACGGGTCTGGATACATTTTGACGCTGCTTCTATTATCTGGGGGTCTATTTCAGCTTTCTTAATGCTAGATTCGATATAAAATGGGTCTGTTTCAGACACGGTTTTTTCGAAGATCAATCGATCGGGGGTTGGTAGAGCTTGTAGAAGAGCAAAAGCTTTATCGGAATCTTTCGTTTGGTAGGCGTCTATAAATTGTTCAAGGAGTGTATTTGTCAAATGCTCACGCAATGCGGCCAAGACGATAGGATCTTTAGGGTATTTCGTTGAACTTTGCATGAGCAAGGCTATTGAAGGCGGAGAAGCCTGATGTGCGCTTTCCCATGCTTTTGCGATACAATCAGCAAATTGTTTTGTATTTTTCCATTCTGGCCTTAGCTTCTTAAAGAGTTTAGATTGGCAAGAAGCTATTTTGGCTAACAATTCATGCCCATTATTTTGAATAAAGGAAGCAGCGTCTAATTTAAAAAATTGATCGGCTTCAGATTTAATATCAAAAAGACGGACTGAGCCTTGTACAGCTCCTGTCAGATCAAGATGGGGCGTGTGTTCAATTTCTGAAAATAAATTGTTAGCGTTTGCAAATATATTAGATAGATTACTTGTGCTCATATAATTGTTTTATTTAGTTTTTAATAATTAGTTTTTTTGGGTAATTTTATTTCTTCTTTCATGGAAGACGATTTTATTGCAGGAGCTGGATTAGATTGAGATGACACAAGCGGTGGTAACTTAGAATGAAGATAGAAATAAAGCTGGGTACGCAACATGTGCACGATTGGGGTTAAGTTTGCCCCCTCTTTTTCGGTAACCTCTAAAGCTGTTTTAGCAAATTCCATTTTGTCATCAACTGTTGTAGCTTTATGGAACGCATTTAGATTTTCCTCGAGATTTAGTAATGGAGGTCCGTTAGATTTTTTATAAACTTGATAGAGCATTACATGTTGATTATGTATGTTAAAATACTGTTTTTCATAATTATAAGGCTTTAGCGTGACGAAGCCTGTTTTGTTGTCAGTTTCCTCCCAGTTTTCTAAGAGGTTCATCGATTCTTTGGCTGGATATATCATACGTGTCCAACAATCTAGGATTACAGCTTTGTTTCCCCATGTAGTTGGATCATTTATTTTACTGTTATAATCTCGGTTGATAACGAGAAACCCATGATTTCCGTAATTTTGATATTGGGGGATTTCGACCATTTCAATTTTGAGGTCTTTATTTGAGCGTACGAGATATTCAAAAGCGAGTTGAGTCAGTTCACCGCAATTTCCAATTGGGTATTCTTCCACAGACTTTCTATTAGATATGCTAAAGGTAAAATGGTTGTTGCTCGATGATTTCTTTTGGAGATAGTTCTTTGTAGCTGAAAAACCGTATTGATTACGCACTTTTACTAAGAACTCATAAAATTTTGTAACTTCATTGATACTTTGAATATCTACAGTCTTTTCTTCTCTATTGAAAAAATTGGAAGAGATAGCAATTTTGCGCAACGCGTAGACCATTGCTTCGTACGCAATCCTTAATTCCTGTTCGCAGGTGGTGGTTTTTGGGTCGCTAGATCCTTGAATTGTGAAAACAGCCATGAATTGGCCATCTTTCTTTTCAGGTGCTACCGCAACGTTTTCTTTGAGATTAAGTTCGAATTGCTCAATGGCATGCTTGAGAGCTTCAATCAGGTCAGGATCAGGTGCATTTTTATTCAAAGCAGTTTCTAAAAGAGCATGAGAAGCAGTCTCTTTTTTTATTTGCGCTAAACAGTTTACTAGCACAGATGCAGCTGGATCTAAAAGATTGCGGAGAGCTGTTTTACCAGATAACCAATCCCCTTTTTCAAGCATGGTGAATGCTGGTTTTAAATTAGAGCTCAGTTGGATTGAAAAAAGTGCAAAAGCAAGATATGGGTGGCCAGCATTTAAGAACAAATAATCGCGGATTTCTTCGCGACTACTTAATTCAATTTTGGCTTCATTCAACATGTGTTTGCGGAATTCTTCTCTAATTTTGCCATTATCATTTAAAAGCTTTAGAAACATAAAAGAAGTCTGATCAATGGTGTTGTGAATAATAGGGATATCGTAAATCTGAAGAGTTTTTTCTGCTGCGGCTATAGCTTTTTGTAGAAGTTCATCGTCAGAAATTTTCTCTTTACCTACTTGTTGGAAGAAGCACTGTTTAAAAGCTTTTTGCGTCTCAGCAGGTAACTTGTTGAGCAATTGGGTAGCATAGCTTGTATCTTTGAGTGCAATAGCTCGAATATATTTTTTGAGCGTGATATTAATTAAGTAATTGTTAAGTCCTTCTAAAGTGATGGGGTCCTTAGGGAACATCTTAGCAAATTTCTTCCCAAAGTCAACGCTCGGAGCTGTCTTTGAAGCTGCATGAGCCCAAACTTGGCAGACTTTAGTGTGAAAACCACTAGATTGGAGAACAGAAGGATCTAGTTTCTTGAACAGCTTAGATTGTGATTTAAAGATAAGCTTTCGGCATTTGCCCATTTGGAGGTACTGACTTTTATTCAACGATGGAAGCACCTGTTCTTTTAATAAAGTATCAGACAGTTTTCTTAGTTTAACCAGCTGGGCAGAATAAGCTAAAGCTTCTGAAGAAGAGATAGTGTTTTTGTTTTGGAGCGCGTTGAAAAGGTCTTCCGCTTGAATGTATAGATTGTTAATTTTGTTATTAATTGTCATATTTTGTTTAGAAATTATATTAATTAATAATATTATAACAATTATTTAATTATATATCAATAATTCTGCACTGTGTTGGTTTTTAATTACTTATGAACTAATTGGCAATCAACTAATGGTTAGATAGTTCGAAGATTTCTTCTTTACTTGCGTTCTCATCAAATTCGACTTTGGGTTCTAAGAATGTTGCTGAGAGTCCTTTTGGTACTTTCGCATGTAATTTTGGTACTTTCGCATGTAAATAGAAATAGAGTTGGGAATATAAGGCGCTGTCAATTTTGTTAAAAGAGACTAATTTGCTGAGCACATTAAGGCATTCTGAAGCATAATCTCCCTTTTTTATAAGATTTTCTTCCTCATGAAATTTTTTTAATATGTCCAGGACTTTAAAAGATGATCCTTTTAGGGCAGTGTATTGATGGTTGGACATCACGTTTTCACATGATACTTCTAAAAAATGAGTTGGAGGAGCAAATTTTTCTAGAACTGCAATTCCGTTTTCCAAATACGTCTTTGCGTTGTCTAGGACGAAAGGCATCAAAGATGCAGGATAAAAAAGTCTAGCCCAAGAATCCCAGACGACAGCTTGTGCTCCCATTTTTTCAGGTGCTTTCAGACTAATTGTCTGGTTTCTATCAATTAGATTAAACACATGGTTTCCAGTGCCATTTTGGGATTTTAT
>JBGAFY010000070.1:0-7063 GCA_044226975.1 Rhabdochlamydiaceae bacterium | reverse complement strand
AGCTCATTTTGATGAAGGGACTAGGATTAGTCCCTGACGGGCATAAAAAGGTCTACTTTCATAAGGAGGATTAATCGCTTATCTCAATTTAATCGGGATAGGTTTTTTTTATGCTGATAGTCCTCTTAGTTCTAGTATTACTTTTTTTTCTCCTCTGTTCAGGGATATTTTCTGCCTCTGAAACTGCGCTGTTCTCTCTTTCCTCAATGAAAGTTAAAGCCCTTTCCGGGGATATAGATCCAAGAAAACGGATAATTGCTCGACTTGTTTCTCGCCCAAGAGATCTTCTTGTCACAATCATCATGTTAAACGTGATGATGAACATTTTAATACAGAACGTCATTTCTAGCTTATTTGGTGACTTTTCAGGATGGGCGCTCAATGTCGGCGTTCCTTTGGGGCTAACTCTGATTTTCGGAGAGGTCATACCCAAATCAGTGGGCTTTGCTAACAATGAAAAAATAGCGTACTTAACCGCACCTCTGCTCGACAAAGCTCAAAAAGCTACGTTCCCATTTCGTAAAGTGCTGATAGAAATGACAAATGGCATCTCTCGGGTGCTCTTTTTCTTTTTGCGTAAAGAAGAAGAAATTTCAGTAGATGAGTTGCAACATGCACTCGCTACATCACGCCAATACGGTGTTCTGAATGCTGAAGAAGCAGATCTTATAAGAGGGTATCTATATCTTGAAGAAGCAACAGTTAAAGAACTAATGCGTCCAAGAGAAGAAGTGATTTTCTACGATCTCGAAGACCCGCTGTCAAAACTTATCCATCTGTTTGTTGATCGTGAATGTACGCGCATCCCTGTCTGCAAAGGAGATTTGGACCATATTCAAGGGATCATGTCGAGCCGAATATTTTTTCTCCATAAGACCCGTCTGCTCCTTCCTGAACACATCGTCCCGGTTTTAAAAAAACCCTTTTTCTTCCCTGAGTCTTCTTCTGCAAAGGCATTGTTTCGACAAATGTATGAGCGAAAAGAATCTTTAGCTGTTGTGGTCGACGAATATGGATCTGTGTCTGGCCTTATCACTTTAGAGGACTTAGTTGAAGAGGTCGTTGGGGAGATATCGGACCGTCGAGATCAAAAAAGTGGTTATACCCGATCGGGCGAGGATGTGATCATTGCAAGCGGTAAGCTTGAGCTTGACGCCATCGATGAGATTTTCGGAGTACAGTTAGAAAGCGCTAATAACTTAGTTACAATCGGTGGCTGGTTGACTGAACAAATGGGCGATATCCCCAAAAGTGGCGATAAATTTGAGACCGAAGACTTTTTTTTTCATATTCTCTCTGCTGATCCTCAAAGAGTAAGACGTGTGTATATCCGCCGCATAAAACCCCTGGTGAAGAGAGGCAACACGTGAATTTCTCTTGGAAATTTTTCTTGTTGATGGTGGTCGTGTGCTTGATAGTGCAAGGTTTTTTTGCCATGGCAGAGATGGCGTGCGTCTCATTTAACAAGGTACGTCTTCAATATTTCGTCAGCAAAAAAAATAAAAGGGCAATGTGGTTAAGTTACCTCCTTAATCATCCCACCCAACTCTTCGGAACTACTTTAATTTTAGTAAACCTAGCCCTTCAACTCGGATCAGAATGTTCCCGCCGATTTTATGATTCTATTGGATTAAGTCCCGATCTGGCTCCTTTGACACAAGTGTTACTGGTCATCATTTTTGCAGAAATTGCTCCGATGGCTGCAGGAAGGCGCTATGCAGAACATGCAGCGATGATCTGTGTCCCTATCGTGTATGGTATTTCATTTATCCTTAAGCCTGTAATCTGGTTGTTTAATGCCTTATGTATCATTACCCAACGTTTTTTAGGTGGGAAGGCAATTTCTCAACTGTATTTGTCTCGTGAAGAGCTGCAAAAGATGCTAGAAGAGAGAGAAGAAGTAAAAAAGCCAACCAATGAACAAGAAGAGTTTAACAATATTGTGGCTAATATCTTTTCACTTCGCAGCAAAACAGCAATTGAGCTGATGCAGCCGCTAAAAACGATCCAAATGATCCCATCAGGATTCAACGTGGCAGAAATGCGCAATCTTTTAAAAGCCAGTTATACCCCCTATTTGCCCATTTATCATCGCAACGTAGAAAATATTGTTGCGATTGCCTATCCGAGGGATTTGCTTCGGCTTAGTGAAAATAAACGTGTGCGCGAGCATGCTCGCCCGCCGTGGTTTATCACAACCAATGAATATATATTAGAAATCCTACGCCAGTTCCGTGGCAATAACCAAACAGTCGCGGTTGTGCTCGATGAAAAAGGCGCTGCTGTTGGTATTTTGACCTTAGATGAGATCATCGATGAAATTTTTGGCCAAACCGATACTTGGATGGCCTTTGGAGATACAAGCCCTAACATCCAAAAAGTGTTCGTAGATAGAAGTTTTTCAGGAGATATGAAGATCCAAGAATTTAATCAAAGGTTTCATGTCTTTCTCGATCCAGACGGAGTAGAAACTCTTGAAGAACTTATGGAAAAACATTTGGGACATCGCCCTGCAAAAGGGGAATCGGTCCGTATAGGGCGTTTTGAGCTCACAGTAGAAGAAGCGCCTCTCATCGGTGCTCTTGTTGTGGCCGTACGAACGGAAATGTGAGCCATAGGCCTGATAGCAAAGCACATAGTATCGTCAACTGTGGATAATAGATCACGCCCCAGTACAGGAACATCAATCCTGCGAGCACTACCAATGTGCGTACCCATTTTTGGGTCCAACTTAATTTTTTCATGCGTTCTGTTTTATCATAGATCATTAGCCCAAAAGCAACCACTATAGACACCCAAAAAAAATAGGAAGTAAGAGACTGTACAAAAAGGAGTACCAAAAGCGGAAAAGCAAAGATATAAATTTTCCATTTTTTTTCAGCGATTGCAAAGAGCTTCCAATAGATTGCGAGCAACCCTAATCCAATGATCCATCCAAGTAGAATATCTGTGAAGTAATGTAAGCCTAAATAAACGCGCGAAAAACTCAGTAGCAGTCCGAATAAAATTCCCAAGTACCAATACATGCGCTCACGAAATTCAAGCATGATGATTCCAGCTATGATGACAGATGTCTGTCCAGCGCCACTTGGCAACCCAAAAGTCTGGGAACATAACACTGCAACAGTTGAATCCACTTGACAAGGGCGGGGGAGGCTAAACAAAATTTTTAAAAACTTATTTATCACCGCGCTTAAGATAAAAATGTAAAAAAGTTTGATGCCAATGCGGCGGCTAATCAAATGCCATGTAATGCAAACAAGAGCCATGGCAAAACCAATGGAATCGAGATGGTTCATTTCGATAAAGAATGCATCCATGCCAGGAGAGCGCAACGCATCCTGTAAACAATGGATCCACTTTAGTTCCGATTGATACAATGACATTTGTTTGCATGCAGTTGGTCTACGACATTCAATGTATAGTCGATATCATCTTTTGTAGTCCATCTGCTTAAAGAAAAGCGAATTGAATTCCGCGCTTCAGGGTAAGTAAGGCCCATGCTTAGGAGCACTCGGGAAGGTTCTAATGCCCCAGCGCTACATGCCGAACCGTGACTTGCGGCTATGCCATGCATGTCTAAAGACAGTAGCAAGGTCTCTCCATCGATTAAGGGAAAAGTGACGTTACAGGTATTTGCAATGCGTTCTTTCGAACCATTAACAATTACTCCTGCGCGTCTTTGCAATTCTGATTCTAGGTAATCACGTAACTGTCGCATGCGTTCAGTAGCTTCAGGAAGATAGTGATCGAGCAATGCAACCGCTTTGGCGCATCCAAGAATGCCCGCTAAGTTTTCCGTTCCAGCGCGTTTTGCATATTCTTGATGTCCACCGACTAATAGAGGGGATAATTTAATGTGAGGTCTAACAATAGCAAATCCAATCCCTTTTGGCCCGTGGAACTTATGGGCAGAAAAAGCAATACCGCTCACTCCATGTGGGATCGAAAAAGTTTCTTTTCCTATCAATGCAACTCCATCAATTAACAAGGGAATCCCATGTCTCTCTGAGATGGAGGAAATTTCTTGTAGGGGAGCTTTAACACCTGTTTCGCTATTAGCGGCGCTAAGTACGATAAAGCGGGTCGTCGCTTGAATTGCGTTTTCAAGTTGAGAATGCTCGATTGCACCGCTTCGATCAACGGGTAGATAAGTAACCTTCCAGCCGCTTTGTTCTAGATTTTTCATTGCCAAATATACAGAAGCATGTTCGATTTCCGTCGTGATACAATGTCCAGGAGCTGTAGTTGAACTTACCCCTTTGATCAGCATGTTGATTGCTTCTGTCCCGCCAGAGGTGAAAATAATTTCATGGGCACGTACTTTTAACGAGCGGGCGATAGACTCACGGGCTTGGGTCAATAGATCTTTAGCCTGCTGACCGAAAAAGTGAACCGATGAAGGGTTTAGTGGTATGTCAGACAATGCTGGAAGCATGGCCTCCAAGACTAGAGGGTCTAATCCGGTTGTGGCGTTATTATCTAAATAAATACGTTTCATTATGCATTACATAATTTTCATCATGACGACAGTGATATTATCAGTTCCTCCCTTTTCTTTCGCTTTATCGATGAGTTTTTGGGTCGCTTCTTGGATATTAGGGGATTTTAAAAGAATGTTTTCCATTTCTTGATGGCTCACAGCATCAGAAAGCCCATCAGAGCATAAAAAATAAATTTCTTCGGGCATGACTTTCAGACACCCCATATCTGCTCTGACTTCGGGAGAAGTCCCAATTGCTCTTGTTAAAATATTCTTTGAAATTGCGGATGCCCCCCTTGAGTCAAGAGTTCTAAACGGTCTTTAAAACGATAGATCCGGCTGTCGCCGACATGAGCATAAATAAGAGTATCTTCAAATAACAGGCTGATACATAACGTGGTTCCCATGCCAGCAAAAGTTAGGTTTGCGTGGGATTGGGCATAGACATTTTGGTTGGCCTTGATTACGGCGTTTTTAATAGCTGCCGTAGCTGTTTCTAAAGTTTTTTTGGAAGGATCGTGGCTATAATTGCTGATCGCCGAACACACGGTGTCAACAGCTATGCGTGCAGCAACTTCACCGGCCTGATGCCCTCCCATACCATCAGCTAAAACACAAAATTGTTCAATGTCGAGAATCGCCCAGACATCTTCATTGTTATCTCGTTTGAGACCGATATCTGAAATTCCAACACTTTCAAAATCTAGACGCATTATTCGCATGGCTGAACTTGGGGTGTTTCTAGACGTCCCATAAAGAGGATACTATGTGTCACATCATCAGCAATAAAGAACAGAAACGGACGATTGGCTCGGAAGATTTTAGGTGGAATTGACTCTCTTACCGATTTTAGGCCGATGGAGCCCCTTGTTGCTGCAGCTGCAATAACCCCAGATTCATCCACCTCCACGACGACTTTTTGAACCACGTCATTCAGCATCAAATTATGAGACCCATCAATTCCGGAAAAATCTGCTGCCGAGGAATAGGCTGTGGTCATACCAAGTTGTTTAAGTTGTTCATTCACGTTTGCTTCATAACACAGAGTAAATTTTGGCATTGAGATCTGTACAAGTTCCAGTTTTGATTCTTCCATCCATTTGTGCAATTGATCAGATGTTAGTGAGGTTTGTAGAGAGTCCAATTGCTCTGCTGATTTAGGAAGGACTATGTAAAAATCCAGGGATTTGGTTGATTGCGGAGAGCGAAAGGGGAGTGCTGCGCACTGGACAGCCTCATCCTCGTAATAGTAAAACCATTCGGAATTGTTCATCATGGGGGTAGTAACAGAAGACCCATTAGTCGGGGAAAAACTGCTTGTCCTTGTCAAATTTTGATCAAAGGGATTGAGCCACTGGGCTTTTAAAAATGTCGTATTCGTAATGATCATTTGTGTGTTTGGATAAATATCTCGTGGCTGCATGAAATTCTTGATTTTCCCTTCCGTGTTCAAAGCCGCCCAATCATTGATTATATTTGCAGAAGTTTGTTGATCAGCAAAATTCAGGGTTTGCACTGTGGCATTATAGCCATCGACCATGAGTTTATTGAAGTTCGGTAAAATTGTAGCATTTGACCTTACCCACAGAGCATTTGCGATCACAAAAGAATCTTTTCCTATCAACAGGTGGCTGATCTCCTTTTGAATCTGAGTAAAATCCTTGGCTGCAGAAGGATTCGAAGAAGATAGATTCATGGCCTTTGAAATTTCATCCGCTGTATTCCCTCTAGCGCCATCTCTAAGGACACTCAACACGACATAAAGAGAATAAGGAGAATAGGCGAAATTACCAGTTTGTTGAGCAGAACTTAAAAGAGCGCAAGAGAAAGATCTCTCACCTTCTACCGCATCGCTTTTTGCAATGTTTTTCTCCCATTGCCCATGCTGTTGGTTCGCAAAAAGACCTAAAGTCATCGATAGGCAGAACAGGGCGCATAGCAGCGGTTTCATTTTTACAGCTCCGAATGTGCAAATACGAATTTTACTATTGTTCGTGGAAGTCAAAAAAAACTCACTAAGAAAGAGTTGGCATATAGACTTTTTTTTGAACGAAATCCCCTTTTTCTGCAAGGAGTTTGGGTAGCTAAAAGAAATAGGAGTTCTCTTTGAACCTATCCCAGTATTCAACAAACATGCTTTTTGCGTCTTTTCCCACATCTTTAACAGTCTCTAAAATCTGTGAAAAAATTCATCAAAAATCAAAGTATTTTGAATATAGGGATAGGTTCATATTCGATTCAAAAGAACCTGAAAATCGTCAGATGCATCATTTGGAGATAGGCTCTTAAGGAGCATGACACTCTAACAGTTTAGAGATGAACTTCGTATAAGATTTATTTAAACCAAGCTGACGCAAGAATAAGTATGATATTATTTTTCAAAAACTGAGCTCGTAATCTTGAACAATGACGTCGACGACATCATCAGGAGACTTGTTTTGTAAATCAAGCCAACGGAACATGGGTTCTTTGCGGAACCAGGTGAATTGCCGTTTTGCATATCTTCTTGAGGCTTGCTTAAATGCACGAACAAAATTCTCATATGCATCTCCTTCTTGCACACTAGCAAGAAAATCAAGC
>JBGAFY010000069.1:0-8104 GCA_044226975.1 Rhabdochlamydiaceae bacterium | reverse complement strand
ACTGCTTTATGAATAGCTTTAAAAAGGATTGCCTTTGAACAACCTCTAAGATGTTCAACCCATCTCGACTGAGCCTTTCCGCAGCTTGGCTTTGCGACAATCCCTTATCTGTCATCCGATCACATGACCTCAGCTGCAATTGCGGCAAGTTCGGAACGCTCAGTGCGTTTCAATAAAATGTTCCCAAAGAGAGGAAATTTTTTAAATCTATCAACTGTATACGTTAAGGCATTAGAATCTTTATCTAAGTAAGGATTGTCAATTTGGGTAGGGTCTCCTGTTAAAATGACTTTTGTCCCTTGTCCTGCCCTTGAAATGATCGTTTTCACTTCGTGAGGAGTGAGGTTCTGCGCTTCATCGATGATCATAAAAATTTTGGGCAACGTCCTTCCTCGTATATACGTCACTGCTTCCATTTCGATTTTTTTACTGTCCATGATCCATTTTTGCGTTTCTGCGCCCGTCCCCTCACCGCTTGTCGATTGGCATAGGAACTCCAAGTTGTCATAGATCGGCTGCATCCAGTGGTAGAGCTTTTCTTCTTTTGTACCAGGAAGATATCCGATATCTTTTCCTAAAGGGATTATGGGCCTGCTAACAAGGATCTTGCTATAGACATTATCATCAAAGACCTTCTTCATACCGGCTGCTAACGCAAGAAGAGTCTTCCCTGTGCCTGCTTGTCCAATTAAAGTAATCAGCTTCACATCATCGCGCAGCAAAAGATCAAGCGCACATTTCTGTTCGAGATTCAAAGGATAAATCCCCCAAATATCGCGTGCCACCTTTAAGAGCGGCTCTAAGCGCTTAGTCACAGGATTGTATTTTGCAACTGCAGAAGATTGTTCCGGAGAGGTCAAAAGACAATATTCGTTTGAATGGAATCTTTGAGCTCAATTGCAAGCGAACCATCTTTAAAAAAAACATCAATATCACGCTTTGGCACAGTGATTTCTCGATAACCTGGGTATAACTTGTCATAAGAGTATTTGAGGTTCTCATAATCCTCAGCTTGGATGCCTATTGCCTCTGCTTTCACCCTTAAGACAAAATCTTTCGAGACTAATACGACATTTTCATTCATCTCTCGGATTTGATGCGCAGCAAGCAAAATTCGGTTATTTGGGCGATCGAGGGATAAAGGAAATGTTCTCTTCTCCCCTTGCTTTAACTCGACAAAAATCCTTACCGTGATTCCATTTTCAATTTTGACACCGCTATGCAAGTCTCCAGCTTTCAATTGCTTAAGACTATCAATATACCGGATCACATGGCGAGAGTTCTTGCCGAGCTCATCGGAGAGGCGCTTCATATTATCTAACTCTTCAAGGACGGAAAGAGGGATCACTACATCGTTATTATGAAACTGTTTGATCGCGTCCGGGTCATGGAGCAACACATTGGTGTCGATCACGAAGGTTTTTCTGGTCACGCTTTACTCCTGCTTGCGGTTATGACAATTATATTAAGAGACAAAAATGAGCTGTCATTGGACCATCCTGTAGTACCTATGCCCCAACTAATGCCCCATTTCCACTTACGCCAAAATATGAAAATACTGGCATTGGCTCTCTTCGACAATCTTTTTCTTTACATTTTTTTTAAATTACTGATATCGTGCTACTTATAGCAGTTCATTAGCAGACAGCTGGCTGTTTTGCTAAATTTATTGACTTTGCGCGCGCCCTTCAATTATAATTATAATAATGATAGAATAGGTGTAGCATGAAAATAAACCATCAGATTTTAAGCATACCCCCGTACATTTCCACCTCTTGGAAAAACGTCGCTGCTATTAGCTTGGACACACGTGTAGAAGGCCCTGTTTTAGTCATCCAACTTCAACAAGGTCATAGCATCGAAATTCCACACCTTGACGGTCCTATCATGGAGCTCATTTTTGCAGCTTATGAAAAGCATTTAGAAAGCCCTCAAACTACACTTCCTACAGAAACAAGCCAAACACCTTCATTATTTGGCGGAGGAAGTACTAGTTTTGCCTTTCCGTTTCCGATCGATGCATCGCAGATCGACAACTTTCCCGGACTTTTACAACACAATCCCGAACAGTCTGATGCAGAAGACCTCCCCGAAGAAATACTCGATAAAATCGCGTCTGTCTCAAAAATGCTAGGAGTGAAAGACCTCCAGACTCTGCCTCAACCAGAGCCGCACTGCAATTGCATGCATTGCCAAATCGCACGCGCAATCCATCATGCGCTTGACGCATCCTCTACCCCAGAATTAGAAGTCGTCCCAGAAGAAGTTGTCTCCGATGAAGAATTGACATTCCGTATGTGGGATGTGGAACAGATGGGCGAAAAACTATATTCAGTCAAAGATCCTGATCTCAAAGAAAGCTTCCATGTTTATCTGGGCGATCCCATTGGTTGTACTTGTGGCGAGAAAAACTGTGAACATATCCGCGCTGTCTTAAATAGTTAGTTTGAAAAAATATCCTCCTAGACGAAAAAAAACGTAAGCGCATAGAATGGCGTTTACTACTGTATCCAGGAGGATCCATCAAATGTCTAAATTTCTATCCTATTTCTGCGCATCTCTTAGCGCATTTCCTTTAATGTGCAGCGTGAATGCTGACGAGGGAATTTCACCATCAGAATTAATACCCATCGACCTCACACCGGTCCATGAGCAGACGATCAGGTCTTCAACACCCGTTTCTTTTACTGGATCTGAGATGGACGAGAAGCGATCTTCTCTATCCAAACTAGAATCTATGCCAGCAAAGAAAGAAATGTACGTCGCGGAGAAACCTTTTACTGCTTTTACAGGAAAAGTAAAGGGCAAGAAAGTACGCCTCCGAGCAAATGCTGACCTCGACAGCCGTGTTGTGAAAGAGCTCGAGCGTGGCGAAATGATCTCGATTGTGGGTGAGAAAGGCGATTTCTATGCTGTTGAGGCTCCAGAGAATGTTAAAGCCTACGTATTCCGCAGTTTCGTCCTCGATAACGTCATCGAAGCGAACAGAGTCAATGTCCGCTTGGAACCAGACCTAGAAGCTCCCGTCATTTCTCACTTGAACTCTGGAGACAAGATCCAAGGCTCAATCTGCCCTTCTAATAGCAAATGGCTAGAAATTGCACCTCCTGCTCAAACACGTTTTTATGTTGCAAAAGAATACATTGATAACATCGGTGGCTTAGATGTAAAAAAACAATACGACCATCGTAAAACAAAAGCTTTAACTCTTTTGGAATCCGCTGCTCTCAATGTAAAAGCAGAATTCCGCAAACAGTTTACAGAAATCGATCTCGATCGTCTGAGCAACAACTACCAGACATTGATCGAAGAGTATAGCGATTTTACTAATATCGTTGAACAAGCCAAAGAAGCTCTTGCTACTTTGCAAGAACAATATGTTCAAAAGAAAATCGCCTATTTAGAGACCAAGAGCTCTTCATTCAATGATGATGCAGCAAATGATGCCACAGAAGTTGCTACACAGCCTGCAGCAAAAGCTGAAGATGCTACTGACAAAATGAAGTTGTGGGAACCTATTGAAGAGTCTCTCTATTTAACCTGGGCACGCATGAATGAAGACCGCAATCTTCAAGACTACTATGATGACCAGAAAATCTCTGCAGTTGCGATCAGTGGAATTGTCGAGCAATACGGCACACCTGTGAAAAATAAACCAGGCGATTTTATCCTTCGCGATAAAGAGCTCCCTGTCGCATATGTTTACAGCACTCAGGTCAACTTACAAGACTTGATTGGAAAGAAAGTAACAGTTCTCTGTTCCCCTCGTCCAAATAATCACTTTGCATTCCCAGCATATTTTGTCCTCTCTGTAGAATAAACTCGATTTCGTATATATTAGGCAGCCATATAAAACATGGCTGCCTTTATTATTTATGGAACTTAGAGAATGGGCCATCCGCATCCTTAGCGCGGACACCATAGAAGAAAAACTCCTGACCCCTTCTGAACTTACCGACCACGATCCAGGCCCTCCCATGCGTTGGGACACCCCTTGCCGCCCCAAAGGAATGGAGTTCAAACGACATACCAGCCGAGAAAAACTCCCCGGCTTTCATGAACATAATGATTCCGACAAACGAGCTGTCTGTCTCCATCGCTTCGCCGGGCATGAGCTCTTAGCCGTCGAAATCATGGCCTATGCCCTCCTTGCCTTCCCAGAAACTCCAAAGCATTTCCGCAAAGGAGTGGCCAACACCTTGAAAGAAGAGCAGGAGCACGTCAAACTCTATATCGCTCGGATGGAACAACTCGGTTTAAAGTTTGGTGACCTTCCCCTATATAAACACTTTTGGGCCCATGTCCCCCACCTCATATCACCCACGCGTTATATCAGCGTGATGAGCCTGACATTTGAACAAGCTAACCTCGACTTTGCACCCCTCTACGGAAAATCGTTTGCAAGAGTGGGCGATCATGAATCTGCTCAGTTAATGGCACAGATCCTCGAAGATGAGATCAAACACGTCGCATTTGGTTGGAATTGGCTCCGCAAATGGAAAGAAGTGGGAAAGAGCGAGTGGGATATTTGGGTGGAAAGCTTACCCCCGCTCATGACCCCTAAGCGCGCTCGAGGATTCACCGTCGAAGAAGAATTCCGTAGACAAGCGGGTATTCCTGAAGACTGGATCCTCAAAATCAAAAATTCTTAACCAGAATTCCATTAGCGCAGAAAAACAGAAGATTTTACCACAGAGATACAGAGAGCACAGAGAAAGAAAAGCCCAATTCCATTCTAGCGAGAGTTAAAAGAATTTCTTCTTTTGGGCTGATGAAATTTTCCAATCTATTTTTTGATTTTATCTTTTTCAGAATTGAAATTAAAAAGGATAAGAAACACATGCCGTTCAAACGCTTGCGCTCCATAGCTTTCTTATTCTTTTCTCAAAAAAGCGTAACGGCCTCGAAAAGGAATTTCTTTGGGGTGATCAAGTCGTTCAATTTTTTCATCCAGCGTGCTCTCTGGACCAAAATCAGCGCTAGACTCAGTTATAGCACATTCCCAAAGTTCTATAATTTCCCTTTGTACCGTTCCATGATAATAAAAACGAATATACAACAACTTCTTTTCCTTACTTACATCAACAACAACAGCTCTCAAGTCAGGCGTAACTACGCCAAGTAAGGCATTTTGAACAGAGAGTAAGACATAACTAATTGAAAACAGTTCCATCTTTATCCTCTCGGCTTTGTTGGTACGATATGCACACCATCTTCGGCATAGTGAATTGTTCCCCAGGAAATACGAAAAGAAAGTCGAATTTCATAATATGAAAATATGATTTCAAGTTTTCATTATTGAAAAATTGACTTACGCGCAATAGAATACCTGATTTTAAAATATAGAGATAGTGGAGTAGAATGCCGTTCACACGCTTGCACTCCATAGCTTTGATCGGGTTGGATGCAACGCTTGTCGACGTTGAGATCGATGTCAAGCCTGCAGAAAACCCCTCACTATTGCTAGTTGGATTGCCTGACACCGCTGTGCGTGAATCAAAAGACAGAGTTTTGAGCGCACTTAAAAATAGCGGCTTTTCTTTTGAAGGGTTGCATGCGACGATCAACCTCGCTCCCGGAGATGTCAAAAAAGAAGGCCCGATCTACGATCTCCCCATCGCGTTAGCATTATTGTCAGCGCAAAAAAAACAAACTTCGCTTCCTCCTGAAGATTTTCTCTGTGCTGGAGAGCTCAGCCTCGATGGGACCTTAAGGCCGATGCGCAGGGCACTCTGCGCTTGGCGCTTCTCGCTAAACAATTGGGCAAACGCGGGATTATCACCTCCCCAGCAGAAAATGCTGCCAAGCTGCCCTTGTCGGGGAATTTCCTGTTTTACGGTGTACACACTTTCAAAACAAGCATGGGATGTCTTTCATGCTAACTCCCCTGCTCCTCATCATCACCAGCAATACGGAATGGCGTTAACAACATCGCGCCCAGAGGTTGGTTGCCGATATTCGCAGGAACCATCACCCGTACAAGAAGCAGTGACCATCGCTGCAGGTGGACATAATTTTATTAATGTACGGCCCTCCTGGTTCAGGAAAACAATACTCGCGCGACCTCAGCGAATTTTGCCAGCGATGTCGCCAAACTTGTTCGACTGAGCGAAAATTTATTCTCTCCATAGTCTTCTTCCACAAAGATGTCTCCTTGATCTCTCAGCGCCCTTTTCGATCAACACCATAGCGTTAGTATGTACGGGCTTATTGGTGGTGGAAGCTCTCCCCGCGACCAGGAGAAGCAACACTGGCAAACCACGGTGCTTTTCTCCGACGAGCTCCCGGAGTTTTCCCGCGCTAGCAACGAAAGCTTGCGCCTCTATAGAAGATAGACGTGTCACAATCGCTCATGCTAAAGGGTTCAGCAACCTCCCTACTGATTTTCTCTGTATCGCTGCGATGAACCCATGTCCTTGCGGCATGCTTGGCCATCTGAAAAACCGCTGTCGCGACACTTTTCTCCCGCAGATTCATCGCTATAAACAAAATTTCCTGGCCCCTTGCTCGATCGTATCGACATGCACATCGGGGAAGTATCTGTCTTATCTTACGAAAAGTTGCGTGAAGAGCCTGCACCTGGAAACGTCATCCATTGTGCGAGCAAAAGTAGAAGAAGCACGTAGCCGTCGAAGAAAACGGAACATGCAAGGAAAGAGCAATAGCCATCTCACTAGCAATGAGGTGACAAAATTCTGTGCCTTAAATGATGCTTCCAATGCTTTGCTGAAGCAAGCCGTTGAGACATTTGGCTTGTCTCCAAGAGGATACCATCGACTACTGAAATGTGCTCGGACAATCGCCGATCTCGCTGGCAGTGAAAATGTCGTCGAAGAGCATTTATTAGAGGCAATTGCTTTTAGAAACTAAATTTGGAGTGCAGGGACTAGTCTCATGCGCAACAAGCTAACAAGAAGATGTGAGGATACAGAAGAATTTTACCACAGAGGTACGGAGGACACAGAGGAAGAATAAAAAAAATCTTTTATCGCGAGAGCGATAAACTTTTCTCTCTGGGAATGCGTCTTCAATTTAACGCATAGAGACTTCAGCGGAAAGCATGATCAATGGCTGAAGAGCACAGTCGCGGATGAAGTCATTAACCCCTTCAGCTCCTAGTAACAGTCCTGCACGCCAATGGATCACCTCGGTGAGGTTCTTCTTTTTAAGCAAGCTCAAGAGCTCTTTAAATTGGATAAGGAATTTTTCTCGGATCGCATCGATCTGTGGACGCAATTCCTTTTTCAGGTCCCTGACATCTGCAAAGAGGTCGATACCTTCTTCAGTCCATCGATTGAAATCATCTTCTTGTAATAATTTGGAAGCTTGCATTTGCGCTTTAACAACTTCTGAAACTAAGTGAGGTGGCAATCCCATCATGAGGGCGCGTTCCTTCAGTTTCTGCAAAGTGGATTCTTCTCTTTGCTTATCTTCAATGGGCATATTATGGTTCCATTTCCACTTCGCCACTTCGTGAGAAACCTCAAAGAACTGATTAATGAGGATCAAGACTCCATCGATTTTTTCAAGAATTTCATCATCGACGATCTGCGGACGAAAGGGCTCCGTCTGAAAAGCAATTTCCTCTTCGCTATGGCCTAAAGCGGTGCAAGCAAAGCTCGCAACAATTAAGAAATAACGGATAGAATTTGAGCACAGCTTGAAAAAATCGTCCACGACACGCATAAAAAAAATCCGGTGTTTAGCCGGATCTTATGTAGTGAACTTATTTTTCTCAAGTTGTTCTTAAGACCGAATCAGCTTTTATCTTCGATGGATATCGATTAGTTATTAGCAGGAAAAAAAACTTCAACTAAAAAAAACACCCCAAATACTATGTATAAAAACACAAAAAGATAAGTATTTTTTTCTGTTTTTTTGTGAAAATGCTCATATAAAAGAAACGCTGTGGCACAAAATGCCATCAGCGCTAATGATAATTTAAGTGGTAAGTGTAAAGGCCATCTAGAAAACTATTATCAAAACAACAATGTCGCTTAAAAAAAACGACGTGAATCTTTCCCTTGGTATGATTTATATATTAACCAGCAGCATCCAAGAAGGACGACTATTGTCTCAACCACCGTGTGCACCTCTTTTTTCG
>JBGAFY010000068.1:0-7309 GCA_044226975.1 Rhabdochlamydiaceae bacterium | reverse complement strand
AATTTACCTGTGCTTGATGCAGCGCGCGAGATCCAAGAGATAGGGCGTATCAGAGAACTCTCTAAGCAATACGGATTGAGTCCTGATGTGATGGAAGAGGTCTTTGCTGATTTCATTGCGTATTCACGCACGGTGATGAAGATGGAGATGTCGAAACATGTTTAAGCGCGTTGCGTATCAAGGAATCCAAGGGGCGTTCAGCTATCTGACAGCTCTGAGGTGTTTTGGTCCTGATGCTTTTTTGCTGGGCTGCCCTAATTTCCGTGATGTTTTCGAAGCAATAAAACGAGGAGAGGTCGACATGGGACTTCTCCCGATTGAAAACACTTTAGCTGGATCGATCACTGAAAACTATGATTTGCTTTTAGAATATCCCGAGCTACAAATTGTGGGGGAAGCTTACACTCCTGTGCATCATGCGCTTTTAGCGCTTGAAGCAGCGCAAGATGTCCATGCCTTGAAAAAAGTGATATCGCATCCGAAGGCTTTAGAGCAATGTGTGCAGTTTTTTAGAGAAAACCAACACTTGGTGAAAGAAGTGCATTACGATACAGCAGCAGCAGCCTTGAATGTCGTAAAAATGGGTGATACCACTATGGGCGCGATTGCGCATGCGTGCAATGCAGAGATCTATGGGTTGAAAGTCCTTCAAGACCACATTGAAGATGACCCGCAAAATACCACTCGGTTTATTGTTGTATCGCCCATAGCTGCTGCAACCAAGAAAGAAAAATGCACGCTGACCTTTACGATAGACCATACTCCTGGAGCTCTTGTGAGCGCTTTAAAAAGATTTGAAGGCTTTAATTTAATGAAGATCGAATCGCGCCCGATCAAAGATAAACCATTCGAATACCGCTTTTATATCGACTTAGAGTGTTCTGATCGGCAGAAGATCCAGTTGCAAAAAAATGAAACAATACTCGGTGTGTATGGCAAACTTTAAAAAAGTATGCGTGATAGGCCTCGGGCTTATGGGCGGGTCCATTGCCAAAGCACTCCAAGAAAAAGGGATAGAGATTGTTGATGATGGTGAGGCTGAACTGACGATCATTGCAACACCGCTTTCTGCTATTGTTGCTACAGCTAGCAAGCTCAAAGCGCCGCTTGTGATGGACATCGGCAGCATCAAAGGGGAAATAGCCGAAGAGTTTGAAAAATTGACAACCGATGCCCAAGAATTTATAGCGACACATCCCATGGCAGGCTCAGAGAAGAGCGGATTTGAAAATAGCCGCAGTGATCTTTTTCATGCAGCCCCTTGGGTGATCACTCCTCATGGAAAGAACAGTGCCGAAGGATTAAACAAGATAAAGACATTGATTGCATTCCTCGGGGCCAAAGTCCTTGTAATGGATGCTGATGTACATGATAAGAGGGTGGCCTTGATCTCGCAATTGCCCCACCAGTTATCGGTGATGTTGCTTGAATTTGTAAAGCAATTGGACCCTGAAGCACTTGAGATGGCGGGGCCTGGATTTAAATCGATGACGCGCCTTGCAGCCGATAATCCATTAATGAGAGAAGAGATGCGCCACATGAATGACAATGCATTTCAGAAATGTTTACAGGAGTTTTATGCGTATTACACCGTCCGCAACTAACCTTCTCAATAATCTTGTCCTGCAAAAACGCGAGCGCGGGGAGAAGGTGTATAATTTTTCTGCGGGAGATATCGCATTGGAAAACCATCCTGCAATCGTTAACGCAGCAGAACATGGGATCAAACGAGGATTGTTGCCGTATCCTCCCATTGCCGGCATCACCGATTTGCGCAAAGCTGCAGCACAATGGATGGAGAAATCTCATGGAGTTCCTTATGGCATCGACAATACGTTAGTGACACCTGGTGGAAAATTTGCCCTCTTTGCCGCTTTAGGTGTTTTGCTACAACCAGATGATGAAGTGTTAATCCCAGCTCCTTATTGGGTCTCATATCCTGCGATTGTCGAGATTTGCGGAGGCCGGCCTGTGATTATTTCTGCAAAATGGAAGATCACTCCAGAGTTAATTGACAAACATTGCACGCCGCGCACAAAAGTGCTCTTGCTGAACAATGCGTGCAATCCGACAGGAATTGTGTATACCCAAGATGAAGTGCAGGCATTATTGTCCTGTGCTAAAAGAAATAAGCTATTTGTGATCTCCGATGAGGTCTATAGCAACCTCGTTTATGACGGAAAAGAATTTGTCTCATGCGGCGGCCATGACAATGTGATCGTTGTGCAGAGCGGATCCAAAAATTTTGGAATGAGCGGCTGGAGGATTGGATTTGCCTTTGGTAATGCTGTGAAAATTCGTGAGATGAGCAACCTAATGACCCAGACGACTTCGGGCACCTGCTTGGCCAGCCAATGGGCAGCATTAGGCGCTTTGGAAAATGCCGATAGCGTGATTGCCTATGTCAAACAAGCGATGGAAAAGCGCAGGGCGCTCTTCTTTGAAACCCTTGGAGCTAAAGTGCCCTTACCTGAATCTGCGATTTATGCTTTCCTACCAATACAAGAGAAAAACTCTGAAGCGCTTTGTGCGCGTGTGTTGCAAGACACAGGAGTTGCCATGGTCCCTGGCAGTGCTTTTGGGACAGAAGGGCATGTGCGCCTAAGCTTTGCCCTTCCAGAAGAGGATATCATTGCTGGCTTGAAATTGGTCCAAAAGGGAGTGTTTGCGCTATGACGATCATTTTTGAATCGATGACAGCCCTTGCAAATCTCCTAGAGAAGAAAGGAATGCGCTATGCGCTTGTCACAGACACTCATGTCGAAAAACTCTATGGGCGGAAGCTGCAGCGCCAATTGAAGCAAAAAGGATTCGATGTTCAGCTCATAGTCATCCCTCCAGGGGAACAGGCCAAAACTAGGCAAACAAAAGCTGATATTGAAGACCAAATGTTAGAACACAAATTGGGTGTCGACACTACCATCATTGCACTGGGTGGCGGTGTGGTGACAGACCTCGTAGGGTTTGTCGCTGCGACATACTGCCGCGGCATACCCCTTATATCCGTTCCCACAACACTTCTTGGCATGGTAGACGCAAGCATCGGAGGAAAGACTGGGGTCAATGTTGCTAAGGGTAAGAACTTGATTGGGATCTACCATTTCCCTTCGCTTGTGCTCATTGATCCTGAATTTCTCAAAACGCTGCCAAAAGAAGAGCTGAGGAATGGAATGGCCGAAGTGATCAAATACGGTTTGATCGCGTCCAAGAAATTATTTACGATTGTAGAAAACGGAGTAGATCTAATCGATGCCATTGCTCGGAGTATAGAGATCAAAATGGCAGTGGTCGAAAAAGATCCCTTTGAACAAAAAGGCTATCGCCGTGTGCTAAACTTTGGACATACCATTGGGCATGCACTGGAATCCCTTCTCAATTATGAGATTGGCCATGGAGATGCTGTAGCCATAGGGATGCTGATGGAAAGTTATCTCAGCATGCGCATGGGTTATTTAAAAGAGCAGGATTTTAACCGGATCCAACACTTGCTTAAAAACCAAGAGTTCCCATTAGAGATCGTAAAAAAAGTTACCTGTGCTCGCTTGATCAAAGCAATGGCGCTCGATAAAAAATCCCTGCAGAGCGTTCCTCGCTTTGTCCTCTTGCAATCGATTGGACGCACAGTTCCTTTTGATGGGGAATATTGTACAGCAGTTAAACCAAAACTCATTGAGGAAGCGTATGCGCACTTTTCACATTAAGCCTAGTACTTTAAGCGGGACTTTGACCGTCCCTCCTTCAAAGTCGCATACTTTAAGGGCGATCCTCTTTGGCCTGATGGGCAAGGGAAAGACGACGATCCACCATTACTTACACTCGCCAGATACCGAGGCGATGCTCCATGCAATTAGGCAATTGGGGGCAAAAGTCTCTGTAGCAGAAGATAAGATTGAAATTCAGGGCGTGGGGGGTAATTTGCTCCCGTCCGATGATGTGATCCAATGCGGTAATTCTGGACAAGTGCTTCGTTTTATCGGGGCATTGGCAGCGTTGCTCCCAACCTACACCGTGCTTACCGGAGACCATTCCATCCGCCATAACCGTCCTGTGAAACCTTTATTAAGCGCCCTAGAACAATTAGGGGCATTTTCTGCATCGATGCGGCAAGATGGATATGCGCCGATCATCGTCCGCGGCCCTATGACAAAACGCCATGCAACCCTTTCAGGCGAAGACTCGCAACCTGTGTCGGCGCTCTTGATCGCAGCTTCATTTTTGCCCTATTCCACAACCCTCACGGTGACAAACCCTGGAGAAAAACCGTGGATCGATCTAACTTTAGAGTGGTTAAAGAAGCTAGGAATGCAGGTCGTCAACTATAACTACGAACGGTATGAGATTGCAGGGCATGGCGCATATGATGGCTTTGAGATCACAATTCCTGGAGATTTTAGCTCTGCTTCCTATCCAATTGCAGCAGCCCTTGTGACAGAGACTGAAATTACTTTGAACAATGTCGATATGAACGATGTCCAAGGAGATAAAAAGTTGATCGAGATCTTGGTCCGCATGGGCGCTCAGATTGAGACTGACCCTGTTCGTAAAACTTTGACCGTGAAAAGGGGCAAGCGGCTGCAAGGGATGCAGATCGACCTAAACGATTGTATCGACATGATCACCATTGTCCCTGTTATTGCTTGCTTTGCAGAGGGAGAGACAGTAATCGTCAATGCAGCAATTGCGCGTAAAAAAGAATCGGATAGGATCCATGCCATTGCCGTTGAACTGAAAAAAATGGGTGCACAGATTGAAGAAAGAGAAGACGGCCTGCGCATTATCCCATCAAAGCTCAAAGGGGCAACCGTCTCTTGTTACTCTGACCATCGCATGGCCTTGGCCCTCTCGATTGCAGCATTTGCTGCTGAAGGGGAGTCCGTGATCGAAGGGGTCGAGTGCATCACCAAAACATACCCCACTTTCCAGCGCGACTTTCAAGCGTTGGGAGGGAGCATTCTATGAATCTCATTTTATTCGGATTTAAAAGTTGTGGAAAGACCCATTTCGGCAAACTCCTAGCGTCTCAAACAAACAAACGGTTTATTGACACTGATCGAGTCATAGAAGATCTCTTCGAAAAGCAAGTCGGTGAATCTCTCACATGCAGGCAAATTGTCCAAACAAAAGGGGAAGCAGTTTTCCGTGAATTGGAGAAACAGGCCGTTCTATCTTTGCAAGGGATTGACAACGCCGTCATCTCTCTTGGTGGCGGAGCAATCCTCGACCTCGACAACCAACGCTTGCTTAACGAGCTTGGAAAATTGATCTTTTTAGATATCGACAAGGAGACCTTGATGACCCGTCTTTTTGCCCAAGAACTTCCATCTTTCTTAGACAAAAATGATCCTATCGGTTCTTTTGAAAAGATGTACGCTGCGCGTCTTCCAATGTACGAACAGGTACCTGCAGTCCGTGTTGTGGGAGAAAAAAAGACCGAACGTGAAATTTTACAAGAATTGAAGAGGTTAACTCATGGCGAATAATTCTTTCGGCAACATTTTTAGGATCACGACATGGGGAGAATCTCATGGTAAAGCAATCGGCGTCGTCATAGACGGTTGTCCAGCAGGCCTTCCCTTGTCTGATGCAGACATTCAAAGTGAGCTGCTTTTGCGCCGTGCAGGAATGACCCCATACACTTCTCCACGTGGCGAGCAAGACCAAGCGGAGATCCTTTCAGGCGTCTTTGAGGTAAAAACGACGGGAGCTCCGATCTCCATCATCATTCATAATAAAGATTCCGACTCCAGCAAATACGAGCCGATCAAGCACCTTCTGCGTCCAGGACATGCCAACTTTACCTATTTAGAAAAGTATGGCATCTTTGATTATCGCGGCGGCGGCAGATCATCTGCAAGGGAGACAGCATGCCGCGTGGCTGCTGGCGCTGTGGCCAAGAAAATCCTCGCTCACTTTGGAGTATTGCCCCTTGCATTTATCAGAGAAATTGGGGGGATTAACTCTCAAGACCCAGATTTAACACATCCCAGAAAAGTACTCGAAGCCACGAGAAACAACCCTATATTTTGCCCAGACTCCCAGGCTGCCGAGCGCATGATGGCAGCCATTGAAGCTGCGAAACAAGAAGGGGATTCCCTTGGTGGAATTATCGAATGTGCGATCATGGCGCTCCCCATTGGCCTTGGAGACCCCGTCTATGAAAAACTCGAAGCAAACCTAGCGAAAGCTATGCTCTCTATTCCTGCGACCAAAGGGTTTGAGATTGGGTCGGGATTTAAGGCCGCTTCAATGAAAGGCTCTCAGCACAACGATGCATTTATTGTGGATGATCAAGGGAAAGTGCGCACAGAGACAAACTATGCAGGTGGGACCCTTGGGGGGATCAGCACAGGAATGCCGATTATTTTTCGTGTGGCGTTCAAACCCACATCAAGCATCAAAAAGCCCCAAGAGACAGTATCTCTAGATAAACAAGCTAGTGAGTTTGTTCTTCCGGAAGGATCGAGACATGATCCTTGTGTGACGATCCGCGCAGTACCCATTGTCGAAGCGATGGCAGCACTTGTCTGCGTAGACGCGCTCCTCATGAACCGCTGCAGCAAGCTTTAGAGACAGTCTCTTAAAGTCGAGAACAGAGTTAGAGGCTATTCATTTTTTTGATGGTAAATACGATGTCGTCAAAATCTTCATCAGGATACCCATCGTTACATCGGTATCGTCTACCATTTTCAATCTCTTCAACTATCATTGCAGCTCCATTATGTCCTGAGTCAACATACGCCTTTCCCTGATTGCCTATGCTTTCCCATATGTTTTTTACCCAGATACAATCGTTTTTAGTATAAATTTTAACCTTTGTAGGGTTATCTATAGTATCTGCCCAAAAAAGCATTGTTACTCTTTTATTGTGTTTAAAGACTTTGCCGTTTATTTCGCAGTATCCAGTAATATCAATAGAAAGTCCTTGTCGGCAGTCACTGCTTACCTTTTCGATAGACACAATAATTGTTTCTCCATTTGAGACTGGGAATTTATCTGCAAGAGTTAACATTGTTTCATTATATGTGATTGGCTTGCCTTTCGATGCGATAAATAATTTGCCAAAACTGGGCATACTTTATTCTCCTAAAAATCTTTTAGGATCAATGCTAGCATGTTCATCAGGCCAAACTTCAATAAAATCAAAAAGCCCTCCATTTCTTTGAGCCGGATCATGGTGAAGTTCCATAGTTTCCAATTGTCCTGTTTGAGTGTTTATTCTTTGAGGTGCTAATCCTTTCTCCATTCTTGGAATATTTTCTTCTCCATATTTGATATTTGGATTAGATTTTGCCTGTTCAGCTTGATTTTT
>JBGAFY010000067.1:0-7336 GCA_044226975.1 Rhabdochlamydiaceae bacterium | reverse complement strand
TTCGACTTTTCGATTATATAAAAGTTAAATATGAAAACGTATTATTTGTTGATTACAGCTATCTTAGCATTATTTAGCATAGTGCAGCGTGTTCCAATTTACGCTGTCAATATGTTAACTGCAAACGCATATCCTGCTTCTAATCTCGTCCATATCCATGGTCTTTCATGCTATCTCGACTTGGGCGCTATGAACAAAGAAATGCAAGAGTTCATGATTTGGTGGCCTAAGTCTAAGCTCGATGGAAGTAAATATGATCAATATCTAAAATCGCTTTTAAGTCAGTTAAAGGCATCAGGAGTCAATCAAATCAACTTGTCTTCAGCTCAACTGGCAAGCATCGATGCGCTTGTTAACAATGGCATTGGCGGGTCGCCTTATGATGCTATTGTCCAGTCTTTGCAGAATTATGCCGATGCGCTGAACGTTTTGATTTATCAAGCGCACGGCTTTGGAATGAAAGTCGCAATCTCATTTGGCGGTGCAAATGGCAACGCGATGCAGATTTGTAATGCGGGGGAGACTCCAGAGGGGCAAGCAGAGAAGCTTGTCAGCTTCATGAAGACGTATCAACTTGACGCAGTGGATTTTGATTTAGAGTACGGCGTATTTTCTGCAGCAAATTCAACGGATGTCTTTAGGAAATTCTTCGCGACCCTTTTTCAAACATTGTCAAAACAAGACAAACAATCGTTTCTTACGATTAGTGGTCTGATTGCCGATTGGCCAAAGGAACTTCTCCAGAGCTTGTTCCCAGTGGTATTTCATGGGATCAACCTCAAGCTATATTCCAAGACACAATACTATCTCGATGCTAACAATCCCAAATGGGGGCTAGAGCAATGGCTAGATCTGCTAGGCCAAGAGAATGCGTCTCTTATCCATATCGGGTTTCAGGATGGATTGGAATATGCTAAAGGAAATGCTTCCGCAGGCAGGACTTATAAGATTGACACTACGAGCAACGGCACTGCAGCTGCAGAAGTCTATATCCAAGTTATGGAACAACTACACAATGATGGTTATCCAACATCATTTGGCGATCCTTTTTTCTGGCCAGATAATAACAGCAATGCTGGTCGTTACCAAGCTATCGGCAGCAAAGACAAGGTGTCTGTCAAGTTTGCTGCCGAAGTGATGAATGCTTTTTTTCTTAAGTTAACAGCGTCTCAATGACAGTCTCTTATGCTTTTTTAACGAGATCCTTGATATCAGCTAGGTCTATTGAATATTCATAGCGATCTTGATCAGAATTTGTTATAGGTTCTAATCTTTTCATTCCTAAAGCTTTTTCCATGATTTTCCAAGAACCTTCGTTATCCTTTCTTGCAGTTCCTGTGATGCTTTTTAGAGGTTGGCCATCAAGTTGATAATTTTCTTGGAATGTCGCTAATGAATACTCGCGGACAACAGCGGTTGCAGCTTCACTTCCATAGCCTTGCTGCCAGTAACTATCATCTCCTAGTCCAGCAATTACAGAAACACCAGGCTTGTCGCTGTGTCCTATGAATGCTAAGCCCAATATTGTATTTTTGGTTTTTTCACAGACCTCGAACCCACCATACGGATCATTATTTTTCCAACGTGTTTCTAATGTATTGATTCGTTGTTTTACGTATTCAGCTGTTTTGGTCTTGCCATCGAGGAATTTTGCCATAACAACGTCTTTAGCATATATTTCCTGGTAGCGCACGACATGTTCCATCGTAACAGGCTGGAGTATCAAACGTTTTGTTTCAATGGTCGCATTCAGTTCTTTTTTATCATTTTTTGTGAATGTAATTTTCGAAGTGGGTCCTTGGTATGCTTGAATGTAGGAAGTAGAAGCAACAGACATATTATTTCTCCGGTAAAATTATAAAATTTCAATAATTTTAGTTTCTATATTGCTTTAAAAACAAACATTTTATTTCTTAAGGAAAAGAATAGGTGTAATTTTTATGTCGGAAACTGGCTTTTCCCTTTTTTATGTTCCAGAAGCGATCACGGGCTTTTTTAAACCGCGCTCTGTCGCCATTATCGGCGCTACAGAAGCGGAGAGGAGCGTAGGCAAAACGTTGACGCTGAATTTAATTCGGTCGCAATACAAGGGGAAGGTCTACTTAATCAATAAGAAGCGCGAAACGATCTTTGATCATAAATGTTTCCCTTCTGTTTCTGCAATTGATGATGTCATTGATTTGGCTGTCATTGCCACACCTGCGAAAGCGATCCCAGACATCATGTTGGAATGTGGTGAAAAGGGAGTTAAGGCCATCATCATCATTTCTGCTGGATTTAAAGAGACAGGCAAACAAGGGGAAGCTTTAGAGAAGAAGGTTCTTGAGATCGCTGAGAAATACAAGATGCGCCTCATTGGCCCAAACTGTCTTGGCGTGATGAACCCTCATTGGGATCTCAACGCAAGCTTTGCGGCAGACATGCCGCTGAAGGGTTCGATTGCTTTCCTTTCACAATCGGGCGCCCTCTGTACAGCTGTTTTGGATTGGAGCTTAAAAGAACAGCTGGGGTTCAGTGCTTTCGTATCCCTTGGATCCATGGCGGATGTCTCTTGGGCAGACCTTATCAATTATCTCGGAAGTGATCCCAACACAAAATGCCTCCTTCTCTACATGGAGACGATTGGGGATGCTAGGTCGTTTATTGCAGCGGCTAAACGGGTAGTCAAACATAAGCCCATTGTTGTGATCAAAGGGGGAAAAACCCAAGAATCTGCGCAGGCAGCAGCTTCGCATACCGGTTCTTTAGCCGGCAGCGATGCAATTTTTGATATTGTGATGGAACGCGCAGGGGTACTCCGCGTGGGAACTATTAGCGAGCTGTTTGCTGTTGCTAAGGCGTTGTCCTCTCAGCCTCTGCCTGAGGGGCCGAACTTGACAATGATCACAAACGCAGGTGGTCCTTCTGTGCTTGCGACCGATAGCGTAGTGCTAGCCGGAGGCAAAATGGCGAAGATCTCGCAAGAAATGATCGAAAAGCTGAACCCTTTTCTTCCTGAAGCTTGGAGCCATGGCAATCCCGTTGATATCTTGGGTGATGCTGGCCCCGATCGGTATCAAAAAACATTCGAGATCGTAGCACAAGATCCAGACGTACATGGGTATCTAGTGATCCTTACGCCGCAAGATATGACTGATTCGACTGCAACAGCAGAGGCGTTGACGCGCTACGCAAAGCTTCCTGGTAAGACAGTATTTGCCAGCTGGATGGGCGGTCCATTCATCGAAGAGGGAGCAAAAATACTAAATAAAGCTGGGATCCCCCAGTTTTCTTTTCCTGATGAAGCGGGCATGAGCTTCGGTAAATTGTGGGAGCTTTCCCAAAGGATTACAAAGGCCACGCGCGAGGCAACAGCTATTGCTGATGTGAGTGATGAGAATATTGCGCTTGGTAATAAGGTCCTCTCTCAAGCTTTGAAAGAAGGAAGGACCTTACTTGCAGAAGGGGAATCGAAGGATTTTCTCGAGGCGTGGGGAATTCCCATTGTGAAAACGTACATTGCGCACAACAAACAAGAAGCTGTCAATATGGCTGAAAAAGTCGGATTTCCTGTTGTACTCAAGCTATTTTCGCATACCATAACGCATAAGACCGATGTCGGTGGGGTCAAGCTGAACATCAAGGACAAAGAAGGGGTTTTAAAAGCGTATGAGGAAATAGAGACAAGCGTTTTGAAAATCCATAAAAAGGAAGATTTTTTGGGAGTGTCTGTGATGAAGATGATCACGGATAGAGGCTATGAGATGATCGTCGGAAGTTCTACGGACCCCCAGTTCGGTCCAGTGATCTTATTTGGAACGGGGGGGGAACTTGTCGAAGTCTATCGCGATGCATCCCTCAATATCCCTCCGCTCTCTGAAGAGCGTGCAGAAGAGACAATGGAGCGCACCAAGATCTATCAGGCAAGTAAAGGAGTAAGGGGAAAGAAAGCGATCGATTTGAAAGAGCTCAACCGGATTTTGCAACGATTCTCGTTGATGCTCTTGAAAAACCCACGCATCAAAGAGATCGATATTAATCCACTGCTCGCATCGCCTCAAGGAATCATTGCTCTAGATGCGCGTGTTCTCTTGCATGAGAAAGAAATTTCCGACAATCAACTCCCTTTATCTGCTATCCGTCTCTATCCAGAAGAATGGACAAAAGAAGTGCATTTGAAAGATGGGACCGACATTGTGCTGCGTCCAGCTAAAAAGGAAGACTTTGCGAGTTTGAAACAGTTTGCCTCTGTCTTAAACAGTAAAAATGAAGAGGTGAGCGACGATCTTATTTCTTTGCTTTGCGAAGGCGATTATCAACACCTTATTCCCATCGTAGGTATCAAAAAGAAAGACCCAAAGCACATTATATGCTTTGCAACCGTGCACCGTATCCAAGATGAAGGGGAGCTCAAGATCGCTGTGGCCCCGGCAATGCAAAGATTACAGCTAGGCAAACTTCTTTTAGGGCGTTTAGTTGAGATTAGTAAGCATGAAGGAATGAAGAACCTCTTCGCGCGCTACAATCCTAAAAATGCTGCAGTCCACGAGCTATTGAAAGGCTTGGGGTTTGTCAAACAAGACGTAAAAAGCGCGACAGATACAGTGATTGCCAATCTCAAATTATGAGATAACGTTTTCGATATTTCATCATTTTTGAGCGTGAAGTTGAATGTTCTCTAGACTTTCCGCAAATTGAAGCTGAGTATTTATGATATACGGATTTTGAAGCTCAGTGTTTATAAAGATATTACGTAAAGACGCACAAGCCGCGGAGACAGAAAGATTCTATAAATCATTAATGTGTAACCTATGTCCTGATAGAAGTGTCAGCGATGTCTTGATAGAGAACAACTTGTCACCGCTTTCCCAAACATCGACTTGTCGATGATTTACCTTTCTTTAAAATGCATCGCCAAGTCGATGCAAAGAAAAGCGGTGACAAGTCCCCGCACTCCAAAAAATGAGTAAATTTTTTTGCGATGCAAGTTTTTTTTATGTTTTCATTGTCAAAATTAATGCATTACACATCGAGAAATAAATTGAATTATTTTTCTAATGAGAATATCTCGTAATTAATAGCAGTAGATAAGTTGGAATGATTGCGTGAAAAAAAAGATCCTAATTGTTGTCGGGATTTTTGTTGTACTCTGTGCGATCATATGGGTGAGCATCTATTTTTCTCGTTCTAAAAACAATCGCAATGAACTTGTTCTGTATGGCAACGTCGATGTACGGCAAGTCGACATTGGGTTTCGTGTTCCAGGACAAGTGGAACAATTGTTTTTCGAAGAAGGGGACTATGTCACGCAAGGCACTCTGCTCACAACGTTAGAAAAGACTCCTTACAATAGCCAAGTGTTGCAAGCTGAGGCCAATGTCGAATCGATCGCAGCTAGTTTGGAAAATGCTGAGATCCTTCTTCGCCGTCGTCAAGGGCTTATCGGTATCGGTGGTGTGTCTCAAGAAGATCTTGATAACGCACTTGCAAATCGCAATGTGCTTCAAGCGAACCTCTATGCAGCAGAAGCATCCCTTGCAGTAGCCCTCGATAATTTAGCCTACACCGAGGCCTATGCACCTGCGGATGGTATTATCCTCACACGTATCCGGGAACCGGGAACTGTCGTCAATCCCCCAGATCCCGTGTATACCATTTCCATCGCATCTCCAGTTTGGATCCGCGCTTTTGTGGACGAGCCTCATTTGGGCCAAGTCTACTATGGAATGACAGCTCATGTGTACACGGACACAGAAGGGGGCCCAAGCTACACGGGAACTGTGGGCTTTATTTCTCCTGTGGCTGAATTTACTCCAAAGACTGTAGAGACAACGCAGTTGCGCACAGATCTTGTTTATCGTCTGCGTATCTATGTCGAAAATGCAGACCGTGGTTTAAAACAAGGAATGCCTGTCACAGTCAAACTCAATCTCAATAAAGGCAATCATCAGGAGAGGAAGTGAGTGACGCATTGGTCTCAATCCGCAATCTCTCCAAAGCGTTTGCACCAGCTCAAGAGCCTGCGCTCAAAGAGATTACTGCTGAGATTCCCAAAGGACAGATTGTTGGGTTAGCTGGTCCTGACGGATCCGGAAAAACGACGTTGATCCGTTTGATTGCAGGGTTGCTGCTACCGACTAAAGGGACGATCACTGTCGCTGGTTATGATACTGTCAAAGACTCTGAATATATCCATTATCTCACCGGATACATGCCGCAAAAATTTGGGCTGTACGAAGATCTCACGGTGATGCAAAACCTCAATCTCTATGCTGAGCTAAGAGGAGTGTTGGGCGAAGAGAAGCAAGAGACTTTTGAGAGGCTGCTTTCGTTTACAGGTCTAGCACCATTTACAGAACGGCTCGCCCGGGATCTATCAGGTGGGATGAAACAGAAGCTAGGGTTGGCGTGTGCGCTGATCAAAAAACCGGCCTTGCTATTACTAGATGAACCGAGTGTGGGAGTTGATCCTATTTCACGGCGTGAACTGTGGAAAATGGTACATGAGCTGCTAAAGGATGGAATTTCTGTGTTGTGGAGCACGGCTTATTTAGATGAGGCTGAGCGTTGTGACACAGTCTTGCTCTTGAATGAAGGGCAGTTGCTGTTTAGCGGCACTCCTAAAAATTTGACTAAACGCGTGAAAGACCGCGTATTCAAAATTTCGAATATAGATGGGAGCCGCCGCAATTTTCTCATGGAAGCTTTGGAAATTGAGAATGTCCTCGATGGGGTGATCCAAGGAAAAGATGTGCGGATCGTCACAGAAAAAAAACAGAACCCTCCTTTTAGCTACAGCGCACTTCACGGCGGCGCGCATGCTGTCATTACTTCTGCAATTCCGCGGTTTGAAGATGCATTTATCGATATTTTAGGCGGCGGGCCAGGGGGAATATCTGAACTTGCCAATAACACTCCTTCAATTAATGAAAAGAAGGGGATCGCTGTTGTAGCGGAAGGGCTGACGAAAAAATTTGGGTCATTTACAGCTGTGGATAATATTAGCTTCAAGATCGAGCGTGGAGAAATATTCGGACTTCTGGGTCCAAATGGTGCTGGGAAGTCGACGACGTTCAAAATGATGTGTGGGCTGTTGAGGCCTACCCATGGAAAGGCGTTTGTTAATGACGTCGATCTGCAAGTTGCTCCAGGTGAAGCCCGATCTCACATCGGTTATATGGCGCAAAAGTTTTCTCTCTATGGAAATTTAAGTGTGAGACAAAACTTAGAGTTTTTCTCAGGGATATATAATTTACGGAACTCCCAGCAAAAAGAGGCGATTGAAGAGATGGTCGAAGTGTTCAACCTTCAACCCTATCTCAATGAAAACACTGATCTATTGCCTCTAGGGTTCAAG
>JBGAFY010000066.1:0-8517 GCA_044226975.1 Rhabdochlamydiaceae bacterium | reverse complement strand
ACTGATGATCGCCTGTGATAATTTTTAACTGGATCCCTTTACTTTTGAGCTCAACAACTGCTTCTGCAACATCACTCTTCAAAGGATCGAAGAAATGCAGGAACCCTAGAAAGACAAGATTAGCTTCCTGTTCATTATCTCCATACGCCACAGCCAATGTTCGAAAGCCTTGTTTGCTTTGCTCTTCGAAATAGGTTTTTATTTGATCTGTAGAAGCATTGATAGAAACTATGCTTCCATCAGGCAATTCGATTCGATCGCATACAGAAAGCACATTAGGAACTGCCCCTTTACATATCAAAACTTTTCGTCCATCTATTTCAAGGAGAACACTCAAGCGCTTTCGAATAAAATCATAAGGCACTTCGTCGAGCTTTCTCCATCTATCTAAATTATTGCCACTGATCTTTAGTAAAGCTTGATCAATCGGGTTTTTATAGCCCCCTTGAAAATGCGCATTGAGAAATCCGTAGTATGCAACTCTGTCGCTGTCTGTTCCGTCATAGACAGCCGCTTTGGAAAGCTGCATTTTTCCTTGTGTGATGGTCCCTGTTTTATCAGTACATAAAATATCCATCTGGCCGAAATTCTCAATAGATGCCAGACGTTTGATCACGACATTTTTTTTCGCCATCCTTCGCGCACCATGAGATAAATTGATCATGATGATCGCAGGAAGCAATTGAGGCGTTAGTCCAACAGCCAAGGCTAAAGAGAACAAGAAAGAATCGATGATTGGTCTTTTGAAAAAAATATTAAAGGCAAAAATGACGATGACCAAGATCAACGTCACTTCAAGAAGAAAGTAGCCGAAGTTGCGCACTCCTACTTCAAATGCAGTTTCAGGAGGTCGGAAACGAATCCTTTCTGCAATGCTACTAAATTGTGTATTCCTACCTGTGGCAACGACGATGGCGACAGCCATGCCACTTGCCACCGTAGTTCCATACAACAAAGCATTTTCTATTTTAAGATCTGGTGTATCTAAACTGGTGGCAGACTCGTTTTTTTCAACTGGTGCACTTTCGCCCGTCAACATCGCCTCATCGACAAAACAATGTTTGGCTTCGACTATCATACAATCAGCTGGAACGAGGTCTCCAGCGCGCAAGACCACTAAATCTCCAGGTACAAGTTGTGCTATTGACAATTCATGCTCAGAGCCGTTTCTTAAAATGGACGTTTTGTTTTCTACTAGCTGCATCAATTCTTCTAAAGCGTTCAATGCTCCCCGTTCTTGAATGAAACCAAGAAGCCCGCTGAGCACTACAATAGAAAAAATAATTACTGAATCCGTCCGGCCGCCCAGAAAATAAGATAACAATGCAGCCCCGATCAGCAATAAGATGAGCGGACTACTAAATTGCGAAAGAAAGAGGATGATCCCTTTGCCACGTTTCGGTGGCTTAAGAGAATTATGTCCATAGACTTTAAGGCGCGCCCGGGCTTCATGAATTGTAAGACCTTCTCTGCGGCTCTTCAATTGATGAAATACTTCCAAGATAGGAAGATGCCAAAAACGCTGTTGTTCCATACTTTAATGATAATAGAAGAAAGGGTCAAAAAGACAGAAACAATTTGACCCTAAAAGTGAAGGACTGACTATTTCGAGATATGTTTGTTGATCAATCCTGCCATTTTCAGCATATCCACTGATTTCTTACCGCCGAACACTTTGGCTAGTTTGTCATCAGGGTTGATCATACGACGATTTTTTGCATCTTGGAGTTTACGTGATTTGATATAAACCCATAATTTTTTTACGATCTCTGGACGTGTCATTTTTTTGCCACCAACAATGACTGCTAGATCGTCAGACACCGTATATGTCATCGTTGTTAATCCAGATTTCTTTCCCGTTCTTTTCTTTGCAGGTGCTTTTCTTTTTGCAGCAACCTTAGTTTTAGCTTTTGCTTTAGTCTTCGCCTTTGCTTTTGCCATAATATTTCCCTCTTTCATCAGACAATGTTTTGGGATGATTTGAATACAAAATTCCAAACCTTCTATTAGTTGATGTAAATGCTTTGCAGAATTCAATCAAGATCAATTTTAATTTTTCGAAGAAAATAAGAAGAAAAAGAATAAGAAGATTTTACCACAGAAGTTCAGAGAACACTGAGAAAGAAATTAATTAATCTTCTCTGTGGTGGATCTTAGAGACTGTTAACGGATTCAGATTCTGTCGATTTTTTGGACTTTTTGAGCGAATTTTCTTTTTGGTTTGTTGGAGGTTATATCAACTTTCGTATATTACCCCCAACAAAACCAAAAGAAAATTCGCCAAAATTCTCAAAAAAGCGACGAATCCTGAATCCGTTAACAGTCTCTTATTCTTTAAGTAATTAATTTCGGCAAATAGGGCGAGATCATCGCTTTGCGCGAATTAATCGATCCTGCTTTGAAATAGAGGATCGCCATAGGAAATTTACTATGTGTTGTTGATGGCAAATGCTTCTTGGGCACAGGTAAAAAGCTCTCTGAAAAAACTTTTTCAAGTTCTTTTGTATTACTGCCGAGAAAAACAACTTCTAGTTTGTTATTTACGATTTGCGGGCACGATTTGAAAGCATTTAAAAAGTTTTTCAAATGTTCAATAGAAGATTCTGTTTCAGGGATCCACATCCAGAGCTCATCTTGATGTTGCCAATCTCCATTATGCCCTGTGTGTAACTCTTTTGCGCCTGAAATGGTACTGATCATATGAAGATGCAGGTCAACTTCAGTATTTTCCTGGTAAAACATATGCGCATCTTCTAACCATCGGGCTCGTATCCTTGCAGCACCGGTGGAAAACTGAAAAGTTTTTGCTGAAGAGCTGCTTTAGTTTGACCGATACGGACACAACCATTTTGCACTTTTGTATCCGAGAAAATATTCGACGGTTGTCCTTCTGCACAAAGTTTAAGGTTTTTCTCTATAGACAGTTCTTTGGAAAAATAAATCTTATCGTACAGAGAAAACATCTCATGATTTTGCAAGATTCTTTGAGCGGCTTTGTTGACAAAGCCTTCGCTTAGGGAGATATCGTCAAAGTTGATGATCTCGACCTGTTGTCCCTCAGCAAGAGACTTCATTCGATTTAAAAGTTCTGCAACCGTAAATACATCGCGCATCGTCACTTTCGTCAAAAGATCGGTGTCTTCTAAGATCGCGTATAAGAAATGCAGGTATTCGATAAATTCCCGTTTGGGATCAATATAATATCCACCTGAGCGCTGCGCTGCCAGTTTTTTCCCAAGGAGCGAACGGACCATGCGTGCTGCACTTGTAGTGTCCATTTTTTTCGATAGACTTGCAATTTGAGCATCAATTGCCTTAACGTCCATTCCACCAGAGCTGTACATATCGTTTATCTGAAAGTTCAAATCTGCGACGAGCCCATTAGACGACTGCGCATCAGAAATAAATGCAACAGGGGCTGAAAGGGTGTTAAGAGCACTTTTATGATGATCAATAACGCTGATAACTTCAAAATAAGAAGGGATCTTGGTCTCTTCGCGATTATTAAAATCTCGCAAGGAGACTGTCCCTAAAACAGATTTATGCAAGTCAGAGGCATGGATAACACCTAGTGGAACTGATCTGCCATCGCTACTAGAGATCGTGACAGTGAGATAAGGATAATTGCCCATCTTGCTACGTATCTCTTCGACTTCAGCACGCGCACTAATTGTTTGGGGAAGATACCCAAATACTTGAGATTTTATCTGGAAACAAACTCCCAGTTGTTCAGCATAGCTGCGCACACTTTGCAGGCCTTGGCTTAAGCCTTTAATGATATTTTCTAAAGCGTGGAATATCTGAGGTCTATTTTCAATGATCAACCCATCAGAATTGAAGAGAGAAGACTTTTCCAATGCTGTTAAGGTCTGAAGGAACTCCCGGAACTCTTTTACTCCTAAATGGGCAAGCGCAGCAGCAAAGTCAGCAAATTCAGCATCTATCCCTTTAGATACTCCTAAAACTTTTATGAGATAATCTGTAAGGTGAATGCGTTGTTGTTGTCCAAAATCTTCCATGGGCCCTAAATCGCGAATCTTGACGTGTAGAGTGTCATGGATGAACTTGGAAATGTCTTTTTGTTTGAGGTCTTGCTTGGCAAATAGAGAAATAAGGGTCACAAGTAAATGGCTCTCTAGCCATCGGAGGCAATGGTGCAATGTCATGATGACAATGCGCAATACCTTCCACATCGATATGCGCCAATCACCGAGAAAATATCCGTCATTGTCAACCAAGACAACAGCATTATTTAATCGTTGGTGGTCGACAGAAAATGTCAAATCTTGTGGATGCTTTTTGATAAAGCCTTTTTGGCTGAGCAAATCAACACTAGTGATTGCTAAACCTGTACGATTTTTCGCCATTGCACGGAAGAATGAAGGGCCATACAATGCTTCAAAAAGAATCGAGATCTCAATTTGCGATTGGCATGGCCCTCTGGAACGTTCCATATATGCATACCATCGCTCACACGAGCGCCGAACGCATCAATCCAACCCCAAAAAGAAGCGATAGTCGTATCGAGATCGGGTGAACCATGCGCTGTCACATAATGGCTGCCAGGATATCGCCGGTCCATGCCGATCGGAAAAAACAATTGGTATGCTTCACGTGGGATCCACTTGCCGACAATTTTAGCTCTCACTCGTAGATTCGCTTCATCATCAAGCTCGGAAAATTGGTTCAACCAAAGTTCAAAAAAACCGATGTTAAAACGCTCAAGGACTTTCTTTTCTTCAACTCGTGTAATAAAATTGACGACTTCTGGAAAGAGAAAACAAGGTTCCGTAACTTTATTGATACACTCGAGTAAAATTTTACAGACTCGATCGTTCTTTTCACGATCGTTCAATTTTTTGAATGTAGACGAAGAAAATTCTTCGAAAGCATGGTCAATTCCATCGAATGCTAGAGGCTTAAAGCTAAATTCCCCTAATAATTTTCCTGTCATGAAAGGCAATGCTTTGGAACGAATATGACTTGAAGTAGGCATAAAAAACTATAAAGTATGAAACCGTTTAATTTTTCTAGAGAAGAAATACACTTTTAAGGATGCTCAAAAAATCAAATTTTTAAGCATCTTTAAGTATGAAGAATGGATTGAGCAGGACTCGAACCTGCGACCACCCACTTAGAAGGCGGGTGCTCTATCCAGCTGAGCTATCAATCCAAAGAACCCAAAAACAGAGTTATTCTAGCAATTGACTTTGAAAAGTTCAAACTCAAAAATCAGCAGGGACCAAGACAATTGCATTAATTCTTCTCAAATTAATCTTTAAATTATTTGACAATTTAGAGACCATCTCAATATTAAGGGACTGTACAAAACCAAGGCTTTGTCGATAAAATTAGAGGATACTCCTGATAGCTTTTTTATCGAATGTCAGGCTCAATTAATTCCAAAGCCTTCTCAAACTCTCCCTCAGCAGCTTGCTCACTAAAAAGAGCTTCTTGGTTCTTTGTAATTTTTTTGTAATCATCAAAACTATTGATAATAGTTGGACGCACGAAAATAATTACATTGCGTTTTTCATCGCGTTTGACATCTTTACGGAACGCTGCTCCAATTAAAGGCAGTCCGCCAAGGCAAGGTATTCCAGATCGGTGATTGGAACGCGAATTACGGACCATGCCACTCAAAACTAGAAAATGTTGATCAGGGACGTGCGCATGAGTGACCATGTTGGTCTTCGTTGTGCGAATACCATTGACAGTCGATGTTGAGGCTGCCAAATCTTCGACGCTTTCCGTAATTTGTTCTTCAATATCGAGTGTGACAATATTCCCTTCGCCCAGCATTGGAGTGATGTTTAAACTGACACCAATGTCGCGATACTCGATATTTGCGGTTGTCTGCTGGCTTTGTCCTATTGTTGAAATGACAGAACCCGTGAAAGGGATCGTATCGCCAACAAAAATCTTGGAGTTTTTATTGTCCTGTGTGATTATTTTTTGATTCAGGACAATTGTGCTATCGCCGTCAATTTGAAGAGCATGTACCAAGGAAGAAGAAGACCTAAAAAGTTAAAAACATTAGCCACACGGTAGGATAAACCTGCGTGGCACCGATATCAAAACCGCTGCCTATGGGTATTTTGTCCTAAACCTGTGGGAGGACCTCCGTTTTGCAGGCACAACGAAAAGGGTGTTTTGGCCTGGGAAATTACCCACACCACCACCAACTTTGCCCATGTACTGGCCGCCCGCTGCCCACTGAAGGCCAAAGTCCATGCTATGGCGGACGTCGGTTTCAACAACAAGGACCTCAATGAACACTTGTCGAGCAGGCACATCTAAACTTTCAATAAGCTTTGTCAAACTTTCATGTGTATCGTCATCACAAGAGCTCAAAAGTGTATTCGTCGCCTTGATCCATTGGATGGATTGTATTGCGGACAGCAAGCTCGAAGTGGAAATGTCTGATCTAGGGCCCATATCGGTTGCTATACGCTTAAGCGCTTCTAAAATCTCAATTCCTTGATGATAACGGAGCTTGTAGACATAAAACTGTGCCTTATCTTTCCCACCTTCTCCTAAAATCGGATTTAAAGAAGCGGTAATGCGATTGTAAGGTGAACTAGAGCCATCACTTCCACTTTCTCCCTCAGAATCTTTTAATTCCCCTTTGTGGATCACATAGTTGTGGTTCTCCCTTACAACAGTAAAGCCACGAACTCGAAGCATGTGGATCAATGATTTGATAACATCGCGAGAAGCAACTGGTTTGCCGGTAGAAAAAGAGATTTGGAATTGAAGGTCTTGGGGATTGTAGACAAAGTTAGCCTCAGAGATCTTCCCGACAAAACGGAGAAATTCAATTACGGGGACGTCTTTAAATTCAATGAGGTGGCTATCATTAGCGGAAGCTAAAGTGGTAGGAACAATTTCTTGTCCCCTCGCGATGACTTCAGGACATAGCGCTACACATGAAGCGTATATCGCGAAATGTAAAGTAATTTTTTTTATATTTTTTGTTCTTAATATCATAATAATTCACAGCAGGCTCCTACATTATATGGACAGAGCATATTTTTTATGTAGTTATTTCTAAATTTACGAGGACAAGAAGAATTATCCTTGCCGAATTCACTTCCAGCGGTGATAATTTTCGTGCCGGGGAATAAAAAAAATACGGATATTATGAAAGCTGTTGATAAATAATCACATGATGCACATCAGAACTACGCAATTAATCAAAACCTTATGGACCTCCACAATCCGAAATTCTTGGAACATCGACAATTTATGCCTCAGAACTTGCTAAGTTGGTCGATTCGCATACTGGGTGTCAACCTTGGGGAAGTTTTTCTCCCCCTGCCGGTTTCAACGAACAGGCTAGACGTTTTTTTGGCTATACGATATTGAAACAAATGCTGCTTGAACACAAACATCTTAATAGAAAAGAAATTAATAAAGAACTTGATGCGCCTAATGAAGACCAACATGAAGATCTGGAATTATCATATTTCCATCAACAATTCATCGCAAAGATTTCTTCTGTAAATCCTGCAAATGCTGATGTAGCAACGGAGAAGCAAAAAGGAACTCTTCTCTCCATGTTAGAATCTTTGAGAACTTTAGATGAGTGGCTCGTCTTTATCCATAGCCACAAATTGCGCCACCAAAAGGGCTAAAACAACAATTTCATCAGCACAGAGTAATTTTCTTTTCTTCTCTGCGTTCTCTGTGCCTCCTCTTCACTCAGTGCTGATGAAATTTCTTCTAAAGATTGCACTAAATAAGTCTGCTGGTCATTCTGAATTTAGAGACTGCTAACGGATTCAGGATCCGTTAGCAGTCTCATATGTTAGGAGTTATTCTATGGCATTGAAGCTCGCTGTCATCGGCGCATCAGGCAAAATGGGCAAACAAATCGTCGCTTCAGCAATTGAACACCCAGAGTTCGATCTTGTTTCAGCTTGTTCTAGAGCTGGATCCCAACATCTCGGCACTGACCTAGGTTCTCTTGTCGGCCTCGACCCCATTGGCATTTTCTTGTCTGCCGATAAAGATTATGCAATGAAGCTGTCGGATGTCGTAGTTGACTTTTCACTTCCAGGGGCCACACACGAAAATACGGAACTTGCTCTACGATGCAACCGTCCTTTACTCATCGGGTCTACTGGCCATTCTGCTACAACACAACGATTTCTTGAATCGGCCGCTAAACATATCCCTATCCTTTACTCACCCAATTTCAGCATCGGCATGGGGCTTTGCATCGAAGCAACCCGAATGTTGTCCAAATCTCTTAAAGGGTCCTGCCACATCGACATTATCGAGTCCCACCATATCCAAAAAAAGGACACCCCGAGTGGAACAGCACTCAGCTTGGCTGCCGCAACAGGGCTTGATAAAGTCCTCGACCGTCCGGGAATTGATCATCCTAGACCAACAGACACCGTCTTTATCCATTCTCTGAGACGGGGAAACGTGATTGGAGAGCACACAATAATTTTTACTTGCCAAGGGGAAACAATCGAACTAAAGCATCAGGTGACATCTCGTGAGACC
>JBGAFY010000065.1:0-9286 GCA_044226975.1 Rhabdochlamydiaceae bacterium | reverse complement strand
TAAATTTTCATCCATTAAAAAAGCAGTGTTTGATATTGCAAAAGGAGAAAAAGTTGTTGCGACCCAATCACATGATGTTGCAGTACATGGAAAAGGAACGCTATATCAAAAACTACCAGGAACCCAAAATGAAAAATTTGCGGGCATTCGTCAATATTTAGCTTATCAATATTCAATTCTCGGCGATGTTTTATTGTTTATGGGATACGATTTTGCCCAAAAGGAAGAATGGGACCATCTTTACCAGCTGTCGCTCAAGAATCCCTTGCACTATTCTAAATCTGCTATTTCTTGGGAATTGCTCTCAGAAATGCCACATAAAGGGATACAGCAAATGGTAAAAAACCTTAACTTCATGCTTGCAAGTTCGCCTGAGCTTTGCAATCCAGACCAAGGATCACAACACCTTGTCGTAAATGATAATACATATCTTGTTTTCGCCACACTCCGCTCAAAAAAAGAGCACTCACACAATAAAGGGGTCATCTGTATCCACAATTTTTCAAATAAAGATCAAGAAACCTATGTGATCTCTTTGAAACAACAGGAAAATGGACCAAATTTGGCAAGAACTGTGCAGGCTGAGGAAATTTTTAACAGCGCACATGTCTCCTACGGGGGTTGGTTAAATAAGCAAGGAGAGGCAAAAATCATAAAGAATCAAAATGACAGCACTGATTTAATTGTAAATCTACCGCGTTTATCTTCGATCTATGTCAAAGTTCAATGGGATTCGTGATTTCCAATAAGAGTCACCGTAGTCATAGAATAACTGCTCACCTGCGTCAATAGGACGAATTGATATTAAAGCAATATGGAGCATTCCCCCTGCAAAAAAATGATGACTCAAGGTTGGGCTTGCCACTGCTGGTTCAGCAAACGGGTGATATTCCCTGCGCACTCAGCATCAATGTAGATGCTGCGCCACGATGCAGTTGGTGAAACGCATAGCTGTCAATCCGTTTGCCTCTATCCTGGCTTGCCTTTGGCGGCAATCCCTAAATATTCTCAGGTAACAACTAGCTATGGATGTTTTGGTACAGCTTACCGCCAGCAATTCCTCATTGATCCATTTTATTTCTAATTTGGGGTGTGTGAACCCATTTAAGAGCTCTGAATTATAGTACGCACTGAGCCATTTTGTTTTGATCTAAAGCTAGATGAATTTCTTTTTTTGCACATGCACGGACAAATGTATTTATGCACACCCTCTTGCCTAACAAACTGAGTTTCTTTAAAGGGCGAACTTGTTCTGGAGTTAAAAACTTTCTCATGTACATAGGAGACTGTTAAACTGATTCAGGATTCGTCGCTTTTTTGAAATTTTTGGCGAATTTTCTTTTAGTTTGGAGGCAGGGTTATATCAACTTTCGTATATTACCCCAACCGGTAAAAAAATTCATTCAAAAGTCAAAATCGACAAGTCTGAATCCGTTAACAGTCTCTTACCTAGACCCAAGAATAAAAATGTTTTCACCACAATTTGGAAGGAGCAACAAATTCATAAATTGCTTAAAATCCTTAAAGGATTTCACTTTTTAATAACAAATGAGCCTATTTCAGAAATTTTCTTCTATATAGCGGTTTTCTCACAGTGCACATTGTGGGGCACCTCATTATTAGTCGATGAACAAGGGGTCATTTCTTTTGAACTTAAAGCTCTCATCGAGCTATTTCCAGTAGAATATGATGGCTCGCTCCCTTCTCTTGTAGCAACCACTCAATCCCAGCCAGATGCAAAAAGGGCGCAAACGGTAGAATTCACCATAATCCCTTCGATAATGCCAGTACCTAAACTGCTGACAAAGGCAGTGCCATGATGTTACTCCCTAAGAAAACAATAACTATGACTACGCTGTTTTGCTCGGAGCAACAGTTCCTCGTATGCGATTAAGGATTGATTTTTTAAAAAGAAATTGGGCTCCGAGGATATTGAAGGTGCTGTCATATTCTTTGCAGTGAAGACTGAACAGTCCCTAACTGAATGGCAGCATGCTCAACACTGAAGGAAGAAGCTGGCATGTCTTTGATACAAGTCGGCATTCCCGATGCTTATACTTTAACAACATTCAGCTGCTGCATCAAGCGTACCCCTTAAATAGGATGAGAAGGAGCATGACAGCCGCTGATACAGGCGGCATAGCTAAACTCTTCTGCTACCAGACAATTGTTTGTTGTAGCAATCAACCCTTTATCACTATCAAGATGCAATTGTGGGCTATGCTTCCAAAACACTTCCTATTTTGAGACAGTACACAGGTCCCATGTCTCCCTGAAGTACCAGCTTCGATCTTGCATGATGATTTGCAAAATGAAAGCATAATGAATTCACAACAGGTACAACGATGAGAAAATCGAGGTTATTTTAATTCGCCATGGAGAAACTCCATGGAGCCTCTAGTCAACACACAGGTAGAGATAGATTTTGGGGAATTGACTCTAAGAGGTAAACAACGAGCAGAAAACGGCTAGCTTTGAAATTAAAAGGACATCTCCTTCGATTTTGTATTTACAAGTCACATGAAACGAGCTGAAACCTGCGCTCTCGCGAACCTAGGTCTAAGAGTTAAGATTTTAGAATCTAAGAGAATGGGATTATGGCATACAGAGAGTCTCACCCATCAACAAATTCTTGAAAAGACTGCAATGGGATTTATTTATTAAGAATTTGGTGAAGATCCCCAAAAGAGGTGCAAAAACGTAGCTTTGGCTGTTTCAACTGAATTAAAAAAATTACATGGCACTATTGCGATTTTCATGCCATTTTTTACGAGCTCTAATGACCCAGTGGATCGATCAACCCATACAACTAGCTAAATTTTTTTTACTTTCTACGGCTTCTATCTCAATATTAGGCTATGAAAGGGGAATTCCCGTAGTTTGTGGTTGGAATAAGAATGCTTTAAAATAAATAATAGCACAAGAATATAAAAATATAATTTTAAATATACAACCCCTAAATTTAAGAGTAATTTTTAATATAATAGATGAATTTAAAATTGATAACAAAACGAATTTAAAGTAAAATATTTGAAAGAATACATAACAAGCTTTCAATTACATTATCTTTAATTTAATGCACTTTAATTGCAGGCTTTAATAAAATATAACAAAAAAAATAAAAACAAAATGGAGAATCTATGTCTCAAAATCCTTTTACTGTTTTCGGAGCCAATGGTACAAGCAACTTCCCTTTTCTTAATTTTGGAAGTAATAATAATACGACTACACCGATCGCAAGCACTGTTGTCTCACCCGCAATTAGCAACATCTTTGCTCAACATATAACAAGCCCGCAACTTCCTTCGCATGTGGCACCTTACAAGCCTGTGTCTGGATTTGGTGAAAGTATTATATGGAGCAACCAAATAAAAGTTCTAAAACATATAGAAAAAACGTTAAAAACCACTTTTGTTTTAACTCCTGACATTCAGAAAGAAGTCTTCGATCATCTTAAACAAGTAGATTGCTTGGGCAATCTATGCGGTAGCGTTTATTGTGCTTTTGAGAACACAGACTATGATCGAAGTTCTCCATCATTTGGTGAAGATCTAATCAAAAGCAATCCACTTGTTCTAGTTTACATCCGCGACAAAAACAATAACGACTTAATTCAACAATCAATTAATAAATTAGAAGAAAAAATCGTTATTCAGAACAAAATCAATAAATTAAAAGAACTTGAATCTCTTTTGAAACAATCTCCTAAGAAATGCAACCACGATGAAATCAACCAGTTTTTTCAAAAACATCCTTATCTCAGAATAGATATAAAATCTCTCTTAATAGATAGCGGCAATGATTTACTAGTCAATCCTATTTTGTATCCATCCACAGATCAACATCTTACTCTCTTTTTCGATGGAAATGGCAAAAATTGGATATATGAATTAACAAAGAAATATGAAAATGAACAAAAACATGTTTCATTTGCTCATGACAAGAAAGAACTTAATGAAATTCGAACACAAACACCTTATCAACTCTGGAAATATCGAACACGTCGCGAACAATTAGAAGCATTTACATCATCACTAAAACAACACCCCTCTCTTTCATTCCCAGAGCTTCAATCTCAGTATAATTCATTAGATGTTTCTATCCGCAAAAATATTGAACACTACGTTACTGCCGCATATAAACTTCCGCATCCAGGTGATGCGCGAGTAAGGATCAATACAAATCCTAAAATGCTTCTCAGCGTTTTAGATAATCAAGATCGAGACCTCCTTACGTCTCTTTCAACACATCTGCGGCTAAAGGAAGAGCATTTAGAACTTAAGTTCATGCTCACACAATTTGAGAAAGAATACGCAAACAATACTGCTGTTCTGGATAAACTGGATACTCGCTTGAGATATCCCCTAGCATATTGGGCTTGGAGAAATAACCCAAATATGGATGGTATGGAGCTGCTCAATGCAAATTTTAAGAGCAAGACCTATATCACACCACTTCTTAACACCCTTAAAAAGCAACTCGAAGCTTCCTATTCACAGCTTTCATTGAAAGAGGCACGAAAAAATTCTGCAAACCAAAAAGATATAAGTTCTACTACTTGTAAAAATATCACTTATAAACACCTCGAAAAAGAAATTACGGCTGAGGACTTTGAAAGCGTTAAGAAAGTAGCTTTGATTACAGCAGAGTTTCAGAATATCGTCTCTACCGGTGGCCTTGGTATGGCGGTCCTTGGTATGGCAGAAGCAGAAACTAAAAAAGGAATCAAAGTCGATGTTGTGATGCCCCTTTCAAAGCAGATCCCTGATCGCATAAAAAGTAAAATGGTCGAAGCGTTTAGATTCCAAGACCGTTATATGGGAATTGATGGTAAGGAAAATAGAGTCCTCACACTATCTCCTCAAGATACAAAGGACCTTTTCCCTCAGTTCGCTGGAAACTTCGATAATATTTCATTTTTATTTATTGAAGATACCGGCGCAAAGAACAACCGCTTTGAGCGAGAAGCCCTCTATACAGGCGATGAACGTGATCTTGAGACCTACATGTACTTCTCTTATTGTGCAGCTAGGATAGCCAATGAAAAATTAAATCCAGACGTTGTTCATGCTCATGATTGGTCAACTGCATTTGTTCCTAGAGTATTACAAAAACTGAACCCCAGAATCCCAAGTGTTGCAACTATCCACAACAACCTTGTGCAGGGAAAAATAGAATCAGATTTTGCTAAAGATATATTATCTCATTGTGGTTTCGAACGAGAAAAAAGAAATTTATTAGTCGATGCAATCCATTATGCTCAGCAAGTAACTACTGTTTCTGAGAACTATGCTGAAGAAATCCAAAGTGATTTTTTTGGCCAAGGGATGCAGTATGAGTTGCGAAAAATCGCTTTAATCGATGAAAAATTAACCGGGATTGTCAATGGATCTAACTTGGCCCAGTTCGATACTGATAAACCTGTTGTTATGGCCTTTAGAGATCCAGTCAAACAACATAATATCGGCAATCAGTTAACTTTCGGACCAAATTCTTCACCTCAAGAGATCGTTCAGAAAAAAAAGAAGATTAAAGAATTGCTTCAAACATCTCTTACCAAATTCCAGGAAAATGGAATGTATAAAGATGTTGTAATGGACTTTAAAAAGCCTTATGCACTAAACGTAGGTCGATTTGATGCAGCCCAAAAAGGGATGCAAAACTTCAAACATATGGTCGAAGCTTGCTTAGCTTCTGAAGTACAAATCGTCATCATGGGACCAAAACCTGCAGCTAATGAACATGAAGCGATCAAATATCTAAATGAACTGAAAGAATATTGCAAAGGTAGACCAGGCGTTTGGATCATTGAAGATGAAAAACGTTCTGATGGACGATTCAAAGTACAACAAGGCCCTGATGCTATGAAGGCATTTGCTGACCTTAGTGATGAAGACAAAAAATGGCCTTCAAATGTTGGGATGATGTTGCGCTCTGGAGCTGAGTTCGGGATCCTTCCTCCAAACTTCGAACCATGCGGACTCACTCAAGACGAGTTCAAAAACACGGGTACAGAAGTTATCGCGCGCGACGTCGGAGGAATTCACGACACTGTTCCAAAGAACATGGGTGTACTTTATAGACCAGTTGACCCTTACAGCAAAGAACAATTTGATATTTTGAAATATACCATCAAACAATTCTGTGCTGATCGGAAAAAACTGTGGGAAGAAGCTTTTGTAAAAGGTGATGCAGAAGCAATTAAACATTATGGAAGCCGCGCACAAGAAATCTTGAACTATGGCCGTAGGTTGGCGTGGGATGATAGTCCAAATGAAAAACCATCTCCTATCGATCAATATAGGATGGTATATGCTGCTGCAAAAAAACGCATGACTACGGCAGCAGTGACCCATATCAATACATGCCTCGAAGGAAAGAAAATCACGCTTCAGCCAGTTTAATTCCCTCTTATGCCAGCGGCAGTGTCCTGCTGCTGGCATTTAATGCCAAAATCCGTATGATATATGGGGTGACTTAATTTTAGGTTCCTATGTCTCTTGCATGGATTTTCTTACTGCTCGCTGGTTTTTTTGAAATCTGTTTTACTATTGCTCTCAAATACAGCGAAGGATTTACCAAGCTCATCCCTAGTTTAATCACCGGCACTTTCATTGTGCTGAGTTTTTTTTCTGTTTCTCAAGCGATGAAAGTCATCCCCATTGGTACGGCATATGGAGTATGGGCAGGGATCGGCGCTGCTGGCACTGTTTTATGTGGAATCATATTTTTCGGTGATTCCTATCATATTGTCCGTCTAATCTCAATATCTCTAATTATCATAGGCATCATCGGCCTTAAGCTAGTCCACGTCGACTAACCGTCTTCTTTCTTCCTGCTTTAACAGGATTTGCAGGTTGATTCGCAGGATCAGATGCTTGACTATCCTCTCTCAAATTTAAAAAATTCGTAGACAAGGTTCTTTATTTTTTTATTAAGAACCTTTAAAAAGACTTTTATATGCATGTTTACAGCAGTAAACACGCAACACGTTTAGAAAAAAGAGGAATCATGCACATCGTCAGAACTTTCGGCCATATCACCGGGGCAACACTGCTTGTCTCAGGAACTGCGATTGGAGTTGGAATGCTGGCATTGCCGCTCGCATCGGCACAAGGAGGCTTTTTTCCAGCTCTTGTCATATACACAGTGTGTTGGCTGTTTATGATGGCAACTGGACTCTTGATCTTAGAAGCCTGCATTTGGATGCCTAAAGATGCCAACCTCGTCACTCTGTCTAGCCATCTTTTAGGCAAATGGGGAAAAAGAAGTTGCTGGGCACTCTATATATTTCTTTTCACCTGCTTAATGGTCGCCCACATTGCTGGAGGCGGTTCTGTCGTCAATCAGATCACCCGACTCAGCATTCCTCCTTCCCTATCGTGTCTGGTCTATGTCTTGATCTTTGCTCCAGCAGTGTATTTAGGGACACGTGCTGTCGACAGGTTGAACTTGCTCTTGATGTTGGGTATTGCTGTGACCTATCTCACATTTGTATTCAGCTCCGCAGATGATGTCCAAGCCACTTTACTCACGCGCACAGATTGGTGGGCAGGCTGGGCAGCTTTGCCAGTAGTCTTCACTGCTTTTGGATATCAAAACCTCATTCCTACTTTAATGACCTATATGAACCGCGACGTTAAAAAAGTCAGGTTTGCCATCATTGTTGGAACCTTTATTCCTTTTGTTATCTACATCATTTGGGCACTCATTATCTTGGGCATTATCCCTGCAGAAGGACAAGGGGGATTGCTCGATGCGCTTTCTAAAGGGCAAAATGCGGTTGCTCCTTTAAGCAACTTTTTAAAAAACCCTGTCCTCTACAAGATCGGAATAGCATTTGCCTTTTTTGCCCTGACAACTTCCTTTGTTGGAATTTCTGTGGCCTATATGGATTTTTTAGCAGATGGTCTCCATGTCAGAAATAAAAACTGGATCCATAAACTAGGGCTTTGCGCCATTGTCTTTGGGCTCCCACTCATCGTCACATGGATCGATCCCCATATCTTTCTTCAAGCACTCAATGTGGCGGGCGGTCTTGGAGCTGCTTTGCTGTTAGGATTGATGCCGATCTTGATGGTATGGATTGGACGGTATTACAAAGGACATTCTCTTTTGCACCAACAAGTGCCTGGAGGAAAGATCACACTTTCTATCCTGATGGTGTTTTTACTGTTTGAATTTGGAATTGAATTTTTTGGTTAAAAAATCGTTTAAACTTTCATCACAAGCTTGCCTTGAGCTTTTCCTTCTTCTAGGAGCTTATGCGCCTGTTGTACTGTCTCCACATTCAAATTACCTAGTACAATGGGCTTGCATGGTTTTAATTGCCCTGCTTCCACCATTTTCTGGATTATTCCAAATTCATTGCGATAGATCTCCAAGCTTCTAGGACCTTTAAAAAGGGCCTCGCTTCGAATAGAAAGCATGTGCAGAGTGAGACTTTTTTGAAAAAAAGCTCCTCGGGACATAATTTCCCCTGATACATTTGGAGGTTCAGCGACAATACTGATCAAGTGACCCTGCACATCGAGCAAAGAAATCCCTAATTGCTTGAAATAACCACCTGCGAAATCTATGGCTACGGGGAATAGATTGCCTTCGTTCTTTTCTAATAGAAGCTCTGCGGCACGCTCTAAAGGAACGTTTTTATACATAAAGATAGCATCGTGAGGAATTCCAAAAGAGTTGATAAGACTTTCCCTTCCTTCATCACTACCAGCTGTGGTCATAATTTTTTTGACGCCTATCCCTTTTAACATTTGCAATGCCATCCGCCCCACGCTCCCCGTTCCCCCAGCTACAAAGATGGAGTTATCCGAAGAGATCTTATGGCAGACATGTGTTGCTCGGTACGCTGTTAGCGAGATTACTGGAAGAGTTGCGGCTTCTTCGAAAGAAAGAGATTTAGGGATCTTGAACACACAGGCTCTAGGAACGTTGACGTGCTCGGCATAAGCACCGTGCTCGCCATGCCCAAAGACTATTGCTGCCACTCTGTCCCCTACCTGCAGATCATTGACATTCGAGCCCACCTCTTCAATGACCCCAGAACAATCAGAACCCAATACTAACGGGGGTTTTAAACCTAACTGTCCTAGACGTATTTTCGAATCAAGAGGATTGAATGCAACAGCGTGAATGCGGATACGGACCGAATCGGGACTGACAGGATCAAGAACAAGGTCTCTTTCAACAAAACCTTCTACTCCACCCATGTGTTCAAGAACGATCGCCCTCATATGAACCTATCCTAATAATACCATTTGTGAAAAATAAATGCATA
>JBGAFY010000064.1:0-9574 GCA_044226975.1 Rhabdochlamydiaceae bacterium | reverse complement strand
CTGGAGAGATGATCTAAACGCTCTAGAAACAGCCATCAATAGCGCTTCGATCAATCAAGAGCAGAGCCTCCAAAAAAATCCCACATTAGAAAATATTTCCTGAGGTTATCAAGCGATGATATAGCTGCTCGTCTTAACCTTGGTTGACCCTGAAAAAGAGAGCGTCTTAATTAAAGGCCTCATGGAGATGCAAGGCACTATTAGTAAGGTGTCCACTGTTTTCAGTAGAGTTTCTCGACATTGTGTACAACTGCAGAAGTCAATACATTGCAAGAACAGTTAAATGAGTTCCTTTTTGTAGGTACAAATCAAAAAGAAGAAAACTTGGGCAAATTACAAAGATCATTTGGAGTGTTGGCTCTACAATCCACCTATGCCCATGAAAAAGATCGGATACAATCATGCATGCAAACTATTGCTCAAAAATTGAACATTCTCAACGAGCAAAGGAAAGAGAAGGCAAAATTATTTGATCAGATTGTAAGTGTCCAAGAACTGTTAAAAAAAGCAAATGATGTTTCATCCTTAAATGAGACTATTCCAAAAATATACAACTCGAAATTAGACCAATTTGTTTAAAGTGTTCGATCCAAAAACTCAAATCATTGATCATTTAAATATTTTCGATGACGATTTTCATTGGAGCAGATCGACAGGCTTTGAGATGTTGACTACTGATGAAAGGTGTTGAGGACATAATCAAACAAAAGAGCTCAACTCACACCATCTAATGACACAAATAGTCCAGTAGATCTAATTCCTTACTTATCCTTCAGAAGAACTTTTGTTGAAGCTATTCCGTATATGGACGGCAGCACTTTTCTTACCATTTTGTAAGCGTTTTTATGGGATTAGTCAGGAAGAGTCAGCTTTTCAGTGTAACATGACACTCCCACCTTATCTTGCAAATTCACAAGACCCTTCTATCCAGTCGATGCTACTAAAAAATAAAATAAAGCTCGCTATTCAGAATGAGGCCAAATTTCATTCGCAAGAACTTTTGAAATGGAATTTGAATAAAGTTCTTCCTCGTGAGCTCTCCATCTCTGAGAGTGTGTTGCCAAAACAAATCTTGGAAAATATTCTTGTTCACGCGACATTCTTTTGATGATGACATGCCCAAAGGAACGCTGGTCTATGATCTGAAACTGGTCTGAGTTTTCTATCAAGACCCATAGCTCGAATGTAACCTCATGCCAATTTGTCCATGCACCTAAGCCCTATCTAGTCACTACCGCATCCGATGGCGTCAAGATATGGGACTTCAAAGAAATACAGCAGGAACAAAAAAAAATTAACAACCGGGAATATTAAATTGCATTACTCAGTCAAACATTGGCCCTTTCCAAAGCTTCTCTGCCAACTTCGTCTGGAAAATCTCCTGTTATCACTGTGCATAAAACCATGTTAGCTGGGTGATCAAAATTGTGTACTGGTGTTCGATTGTTCAAAAGATTTTGCTTCAAATAAGCCTCTTAAGATCAATCTACATACTCACCCATACAAATTCTCATTACAGATGAGCATTTCATCGTGATGGGTGATACGAATTGTAATGTTTGGGAAATGAGCGTCATCAAAGATTCTTTCAAGAAAGAACTGGAATTTTCCTCTTACAACATCTAATGTTGAATATAGCATCCGTTTCGCAAAGACAAATAAGGGCAAAATCTTTGTGTTGCCTACAATGAACCGTTTCTTAGAAATAGTCGTTTCATCTGCGGGAAAAATAGATATTAAGACAAAAGACACTCCTAAGAGAATTTTCATCCTCAAGAATTAAGAGGAATAGGGCGGGTATATTCTGTTGATTTTGCTGATCAATATATGTTGACTGGTGGTGATTTTATCACATTATGGGACTTAAATGAGAAAGGTGAATCTGATAAAGATATGGCGAAGTTTTCTGGGGATCATCTGTCCATTAAAGTTCGCATTAGGTACAAAGGCTCTGTTTTTACTAATGGAATGAGTCTTTTTGATTTTAAGAATGGCAAATTAAAACAATTTCAATACAAAAATGAAGATATGGAATTTAAAGCATGCTATAATTTCATGGATTGTAAAACGTCTCTTTTCTCTTTTGATCTGTTTGGAAATTATCTTGTCACTGAAAACCAGGACTCTAAAAAAGCGGATCATTACTGTGTTTGACTTATCAAAATAATAAGCTGTCTCCTTGTAACATATCCCATACCAGGCTCACTGCGCTCGTCCCCTATGCAAGGGGGGCACAGTGAGCTTTCCTTGTGTAAAAAGCGATGACCTTTTACTTTTTCTCACACTAAAGTTGAATTGAATATAATATTATTTAAACATTACAGTAATTTTTTATTTTAAATAAGTTAGTTAATTTATTTTAATTAACTAAACATTAATATGTTCGTTCTATAATTAATAAATAAATATGATGTTTGTTGTGTTTGGAATAATATATGTCAACTAGTGGCTCAATTTTTAATCCCATTAATTTTTCTTTTTCTACTATGTCTGTAGAGGTAAATGATGGTAGCGAGATCCTTCTAGCAATTGAGAAGGCTGAGGACCCATTCAGGATTACCGAGCTTGCCAAAAAATCACAACATTTTAAAGCTGAATTATTTGAGAAAATAATTAGGACTGCATTGCTAAAGAAATCGGTTGATACTACAGCGCTATTTGATATCCTTGTAACTTCTAAACTTCCTGATAAATCTATCCAAGAGCTTGCAAGAGAATTTTATAATTTAAGTCCATCACTCTTAATGGACTTTGAATTTTAAAAAATACATTTCTTCATTTCATGACAGTGAGTTAAAATGGATTTTGTACATTTATTATTGAAAATTTCCTAGAAAAGAATGAACTGGCAATACGAGGAATTCTCAAAATTTGTAAAAGATCTAATAAGATTTAAATTCAGAAGAGAAAAGACTTCCTTGTTCCAATTGCTTTAAAATGTGCAGAATATATTCCTGAATGCATTGCCATGATCGAAGTCACTGCGAAAGACTATAATTTTCTTCCAGTCATTGGGTTAAGTAAACAGCAGTTCTTGCAGTTTCTAGATATAGTATTTGCTTCAAAAAAGAGAATGAGTCAACTAATAATGGTAATTTAATGTGCCAAAGTTTATAAAAATGTAGAATCTCATAAATGGAATGAGTCGAAATACTCAAAAAATCCCTTAAATTTTTGTGATGGAAGTGCAGTCTTGCGTGTGGCAGATACTGTTCTAGAAGATGAAAGTTTTATGGTTTTATTAGTTCATCAGGAATAATCCGTACTGTGAGGGAAGATGTTTTGGTAGGAGCCGTTTTAAATAGGAAAAATTCGGACAGTAAATACTTTTTATCAATGTTTGATTTATTCTCAAAGCAGCCAAAGATTGTTAGAGGAGAAATATTAGCCATTATTTAAAATATCTAGGAGATAAATAAAAATGTATTTTCACAAGACGAGCTAATTGGGTTTTTAAGAAAAACTTTAGAGCTTTGTGATTTTTGGTGGATATTAAAAGTCGCTAATTCGGTTTTAGACGATAATTTTTTCAACCGCTTTATTGTTTCAGCAGCTGCACTTTTCGATAATGAAGCCTATTTAGGTGTCGTCAAAAAAGGGTGATGCTGGCGCCTAAATTTTACTCCTTGATGCTGATTTTTTATCAAGGCGTTATAGAAGTGGCGGCAACTTGATTGATGAAGTATTAAAGATTCCTCCGCAAGAGCTTGGTGAAGAAGTTTGATATAGCGTTTGTTGTCAAAGATCTTGATAAAATATCTCTACATTGCAAACCGATTCATTTTTTGGTTCTTTAAAGGAGAATTTTCCCATAGTTTTTGAGCACTTTCCAAAAAAGTAAACTGAGCTTCTCTGTGTCAAAATGATATGAAAGCTTTTCTTGCTTTAGAATATCATTGAAGGATCTCCTTCACATTGCTTATGGCAAAAGATGACCGAAGAGGCTGATGAAACTAGAAAATTCAATTATTTCAGTTTTGCATTTGTCAAGAGATTAGATATAAATGGTTTTTGAGCTATATCCCAATATATCCTCTTTTAAAGCGAATGTATGAACAGGTAGCTAACATTCAAAATATGACTTTAAAAAATTCAGCTGCGTGGTAGTTTCATCTTCTTTGTTAACGGAATATTTGCGTCAATTGGGCGAAAGCAGTACTTAGGCATCAAGATGATCATGCTCTTTTACCGTTTATTCTTGCATTTACCTTAATTCCTCAGGGTATCACAGATGTAGGTAACAAAGCCTCTGCTTTTGGTAAATGGCTAGATTTATATGACGGGCTATCTAAGCGCCACCAAAAAAATAAAGACTTTCTCATTTACATATTGGAGTTTTTTAAGACCTTTAGTGATTTGCATGGGTTATCTCCAATTGAGAAATCTTGTATTTTACGTCAGATGTTCTGCAATGAGGATAATGTTGCGTTACGGATTAGGATTATCACAATTTTGCTAAGCTTTGGTTTTTTTGGTGTTTTAAAGAGAAAAATAATACCTCTTGCTCAACTGAAAAAACTGTCCCAATTTGAAACGATCAAGTCGCTGAATATAAACTTAAACGACTTAGAGATATTCTTAAGTTCTTGAAGCCATTGACTCTAAATTGTTTAAAATCAGAGCTCCCAATGCTTTCCCGATGATGTGCAGTATGGTGAATTCTAAGGACAAAAGAATGACTATAGAACAGCGCAGCCTCTTTAAAGAGGCTTTTGGGAAATTCGTAACCTCAATTCTTACAGGTAGGTATAAAGAACAGCGCTATGCGACCAGCCCATATTTGCAGAAATTGTTAGAACTTTCCCCAAAAAATAAAGAAATCGTTCGTCGTTGGCATCAACCCAATATTCCTTCAGCTATCCTAAATTATATAACTCTGAAACGAACCAACAAGAAGTTGCTTTTAGAATCAGATACCAAAAACTGCTCAGAACTCGCTTATTAACATAACCATATTCCTGAACTGGATAAACGCTTGCCTTTTGTTGCGCAATATCTCGAGGGCACTTTGACTACCCCAATAGATAAACTTGAAGGATTAGATGGTGACATCCTTCACGCATGTACTATAGACATTGATCAAGATGGAATTGGCTATCTAGAAGAATTGCAAATGAAATGCCACGAATTTTCTGTATTTAAACAGGATCTTATAGATTTTTCGAGAGTCTTTAATTAATGCCCAAAAAAAAAATATATGACAGGCTATACGATACAAGTTACTGATGAGTACCCGGACCTACTTCTTCTTGCGCACGAGACAAGTGGATGTACTGCAATTGGAAAAGGATCAAATGACCACTGTGCATTAGCATTTCCGATGGACGGCACTCATAAGGCCATTGTTAATCAGTCCCTGGCGTAAATCGATTTTATCCCAATTTTCGCTCGAGCTGTTATAGACTTAGGATGGGATGCAAGTAATAAAGAAACTGTAGGAATACTACAACCCATATATAGCAAAAGTACGGATCTTACAATAAATAAAGCGATACCAAGTACGCCGTAAAATATTTTCCAATACAATTCAAATTCCATTAATGTCGACACGCGAGAGTACTGCAAAAGGGGTAAATATTGATTCAATAGTAGAGTTTTATGGATCTAATACTCCATTTACTTATAACGATTCAAGCAGTGGCGATAAAATCAGTGATGGGTTGTCACAGGTCTTTCCACTTAAATTGTTAAGTCGTCCTGAAAGTCTTCCAACACAGAGTGAAACATCTATTGTTGAGCTAAAAGACATCGGCAACGGCCCTGCAATAGCGTCAGTGAAATCAATTAATGCGAAAATTAATTGGACCGAATATGACAATGCAATTATTGATAAATATTTCGATGCAAAGGGAAGAATATATTTCGCAAAAAAAGACGACAAAATTGCTGGTTACATTGCTCAAGGATACAAGCCTAGCAAGAACTCATTTTTAAATCGGCATTTCTACATTCCTTACATTGCAGTCGATTCCGATTTTCCAAGGGAAGGATATTGCAAAGTCTTGATGAAAAAAGTGAAAGGATTGGCAGAAAACCAAGGGATAAGAAAGATAAAGCTAGATTATCGAGGAAATAACGAAAAAAAAAAGCAGTTAAATTTTATGAATCTCTACCTAAAAAGTTGAATTTGAAAGCGAAAAATAAAAATATTGGGACATATACAAATGGGGACCCTAAAGTTAAGCTGACCATGTACTTAGCTTAGAAACTTTAAGACTTGCCCGCTCCCTGTAAGACACTGTCCACCAACAAAGCTTCTGTCGATTTTCAGGTTCTTTTGAGCCGCTTTTCACTTGATATTACAAGAAAACTATCATGTGTCTTTTTTGTTATTAAATAAAGTCAGAGCGAATCTCTTGAGTAATATTTTGTGGTTTTTTATGTTAACACTAAATATTTTAAATTTATTAATTGCAAATATAATAATTTGCAGTATAATAAATAAATTGTAGTATAATTAAAGCTGTAATTTTGTTGTGTTTTGAGGATTATATGTCATCTATTGGAACTAGTTTTTAAAGTCTATTGATTCTATGCCCGCTCCCTCAGTAAATGATGGTCGCGAGGTCATTCAAGAAATTGAGAAAGCAAAGTATTCTTTCCAGATAAACGAACATTTAAAAAATCACAAAACCTTGAAGCTAAAAATATTTGAGCAAATATTTTGGGCTGCAATACAAAAGGAATCGGTCGATACCTCAACGCTCTTTGAAATCCTCTTATCTTCTAAAATTACGGATAAGGCCATCCAGGCATTTGCTAAAGAATTGTATAAAAAAATATCCACCAATTATAAAAAGAATTAAAGTTTAAAGCTTTTATTTCTTCATACCAAGACAGTGATAAAGTGAAAGTTTTGTCAGTTTTATTGTTGGAAACCTTTATGGAGAAAAACAGATTTAGTCAATATTCGTTACTCAATACACCACAAAATTAATAAATCAAAGATTTACGGGTGATAAAAGCTTTCTTGTCCCACTGGCTTTAAAATGTGCAGAATATATTCCGAATGCATTGCTAAAATCGAAGTCAATGCAAGAAACAAACATTCACCTGCAGTAATTGGATTAACAAAACAGCAATTTGTACAGTTTCTTAATAATGCATTTGCTTCTAAAAAAATAATGAAGCCCGACAACAACAGTTATATTAGATTAGTAGCAACAGTTTTATAAGGATGAATTTTCTCAGATGGATGGATTACTCTCCTCAATAAATCTCTAGCCTGTTGTGATAGAAGAGTTGTCTTTGATCTTGCAAATACACTTCTAGAAGATGAAAGTTTTTATGGATTTATTGTTGCATCAACATCAAGCCTTGATAACCTATAATATTTTAAACCTCGTTAAAAATAGAAAATTTACTGAGTCTAGATTTTTTCCTCTGCTGATGGAGTTTTTCAAAAAGAGATGAGAGTGACAGAGATATTCTTGTTAACAGTTATTTAAGATATCTAACGCTTCATAAAAATGAATTCTCACAAGATGAATTAGTCGAATTTCTCAATAAGTTTATAGATTTCTGTTATTTTGGCGTGGTATTTGAAGTAGCCAAATCTGTTTTAAATGATGAATTTTATTATAGATTTATTGTTTCATCAGTTTCCATAAAGATTTTACAAGCAAGAGGAAGTGAATATTTATATGCTTTAGCTTATTGTTTGTATGAATTTTCTGAAAACGAATTTCTGTATAGAAATGAAGCTTCTCAACATGAATTATTCCAACTTCTAAATAAATCCTTAAAGTTTTGTGATGAAAGTGCTGTCTTAAGTGCAGCTTGTTCAATGTTAAATAACAAATTCTTTTATGACTTTATTGAGTCATCAATCTCAATCCGCCCTGATAATATGTCTGATATTCTAGGGCTTGTTAAAAATAGAAAAAACATCGATTCTAAATTTTTCTCATTGATGGTTGCTATTTTTATAAAGCAGCCTGAAGAAACTAGAAAATTTCTTGTTGCTAATTATTTAGGAAATCTAGAGCTTTATAAAAATAAATTTTCACAAAATGAATTATTAGAAATACTCAATATTTCTTTAAACTATTGTGATTTGTTATCTTTCTTATATGTAGCAGATTCAGTGTTAAACGATGCTTATTTTTATCATTTTATTATTTCATTAGCCTCGAGGAGCAGCGATGGGTTGCGTTATATTTTACGTGTTCTTGAACATAGGAAATATACGGATTCTAAATTTTTCTCTTTGATGTTTGAACTCTTTTCGAGAAGCCAAGATGGTGCATGGGAAATGTATATGCATGTCAAAAGTGGTCTTGAGAAAAAGATTGAAGATCATAGTCTCTTAACTAGAGCATTGATGAATATTGCATTAAATACCGATTGCAGTTTTAAAGAAATGAGCATGAATTTTCCAATGATTTTTGAGCACTATCCGAAAATTTCTAGCCTTCTTTCTTGCAAGTCTGATATGCAGGCATTCTTTTCTTCAGGTTATCCGACAGACACCTCTCCTTTACGTGTCTTATGGCAAAAAGTGTCAGAGGAAGTGGAGCCTGATAGAAAACTCGATTTATTTCAATTTTGCCTTTTGCAGGAAGCTAGGTTTCTTTGGGCTTGTGAGCTGCACCCCGACTCCACATCTGTTTTTCGAAAATTGCATCAGCAAATCGCTAACATTCACAATATAGAATTAAAAAAATGGGCTGCAGAGGCAGTACTTCCATCCTTTCTATCGGAACCTATTTATATGGATTGGGTAAAGGCAGCGCCTGAATACAAAGACCACACTCTTTTGCCTTCTTTACTTGCAATTAACATAGATCCCAGGGTGGTCGGCACCACCGATTATAGTGTCGGCACCACTGATTATAGTGAATGGAAACAATTATACAATAATCTTTCCAATCGACATTTAAAAAATAAAGACTTTCTAATCTATACATTAGAGTTTTTTAGAAACTTTAAAAATATCAAGAGATCTCAGGTTGGAAATTCTCGAATATTACGCCAGATGTTCTGCAATGAAGACAATGTCTCGTTAAGAATTAGAATCATCACAACATTGCTGCAATATGGCGCTGTTCAATCTTTAACAGGAGAAATTTTATCCCTTCCACAATTGAAAAATGAGAATAAAGAAAGTTGTATAAAAGCGCTTAACTTAGATATGGATAAGCTTAGAGGTGTCAATATTCTTGATGCCATCGATTCTAAGTTGTTCAACATCCGCAACCCTTATGTTTTTCCGGCTCTTGGTGGCTTAGTGAATATAGGGGACTCTAATAGAATGAGTCCAGAGGCGCGTAACTCCTTAAAAGAGGCTTTGGGCAAATTTGCCACCTCGATTCTTTTGGGTAAGTATAAAGAACAACGGTATGTGACCAGCCCACATTTACAGAAACTGTTGGAACTAGACCCTAAAAGTAAAGAGATCGTTCATCGTTGGCAGCAACCAAATATTCCTGGAAAGTTGCTAGATTATATTCCCTCTGGGGCAAATCAACCAGCAATTGTTTTTAACAAAAGATACCAAGAGATGCTTCGAGATCGATTGTTAACGCATAATCATATTCCTGAACTTCATAAACGCTTGCCCTTTGTGTCGCAA
>JBGAFY010000063.1:0-7432 GCA_044226975.1 Rhabdochlamydiaceae bacterium | reverse complement strand
TATCCCAAGTTCTTATGATAATAGCCATGAGGCTTTCTCATTGATCCTAGGTGCGGCCCCAAGACTTTTATTTGCTTCCCTGTTGTCTTTTGCAATTGTTCAGGCTTGCGACCGTAAGCTTTTCGGATCGCTCAGACAATCTATCCCTTCTCTTTCGTTCTTTTGGCGCAATAGCATCACATCTTCTTTAAGCCAAGCGATCGATACGATCCTTTTCAGCATTATTGGTCTTTGGGGACTAGTCGGAAGGTTAGACCACATCATCCTTGTCAGCTTTGCCGTCAAATTGTTCGTGATCTTGTGTATCAGTCCTCTTGCGCTGTTTTCTAGAAAGATCTTTCCACCAAACCAATCTCCCGAGCTTCAAGGACCCAAAGAGGACTCAACCCATGGCTAATTTTTCCTTTGAGGTCCTCTATCAATCCAAGAAATCTTCTGCCCGTTTAGGCAAGATCCATACTGCCCATGGAGTGATCCATACACCGAATTTCGTCGCTGTTGGGACCAATGGGACCCTCAAAGCATTAGATAATGCCATGGTATCGGAAATCGGCTTGGAACTAATGTTTTGCAACACTTATCACCTGCTGCTACAACCAGGCACAGAAACTGTAAAGCGTGCTGGCGGACTGCATAAGTTCATCAATCGCAACATGCCGATCATTACTGACTCTGGGGGTTTTCAAGTTTTCAGCTTGGCTTATGGGTCTGTCGCGGATGAACTCAAAAGCCGGGGAACGAAAAAAAGTGATGGCAGTGTCCTTAAGATCACCGAAGAAGGTGTCTTGTTCCGCTCTTATAGAGATGGAAGCAAGGTCTTATTGACCCCTGAAACCTCGATTCAAGCCCAAAAAGACCTAGGAGCAGACATCATTATTCCTTTTGATGAACTACCTCCTTATCACATTGATCCAAAAGTTCTTTCCAATTCCATGGACCGCACCCATCGCTGGCAAAGGCGCTCTCTTGCAGAGCATCTCAAAGATCCACTGCATCAGGCAATTTATGGAGTTGTCCATGGTGGGGTCCATCGCGACTTAAGGGAAAAAAGCTGCAAAGAACTCTCTACACTCCCCTTTGATGGTTATGCTATCGGCGGTAGCATGGGCAAAACAAAAGAAGAGATGAACGAAATGCTCTCCTACACTACCCCGCTGATCGCGAAAGACAAACCCATTCATTTGCTCGGCATTGGCGACCTTGGATCTATTGAAGCCTGCATGCCCTTGGGAATTGATACCTTTGATAGTTCATATCCAACACGTGCCGCACGCCATGGCCTGGCTTTTACAGCTGAAGGGAACCTTAATTTGACTAAAGGCAGCTGCGCTCAAGACTTCCAGCCCATTTGCAAGGCCTGTTCTTGTTACACCTGTCAACGCTTCACCCGCGGTTATCTGCATCATCTTTTTAAAGCTCGCGAAGCGACGGTACTGACACTCACAACGATACACAATTTGACCTTCATGGTCGAACTTATGCGCTCCTACCGCAGCAAAATTGAGCACGACCAAATATAAGAGCCTGTCTGCGAATTTTTATGCAGCTTGAAGCGCTGTCTGATCGACGAAAATTTTTAGTATGGTGGTTCGTCAGTGAAATTTTTATGCTAAACGGTTAAGGTATCCCCCTTTCAAAACCATTTTAGGAGGGATATGAAACTCGTTTTAGTGTTCTTAGGTTGTGTTCTATTGACAACTGCTTCCGCTGTAGAGAGGCTTATTATCGGTATTGCTGGAGGCACAGGATCTGGAAAAACAACTCTTGCTCATAAGATCCAAGAAGCTCTCTCTGAGCATAGCATTCTCATCAGTCAAGACTTTTACTATAAAGACCTTTCCCACTTAAGTGATGAGGGACGAGCAAATGTCAATTTTGATCATCCTGACTCCTTGGATTTCTCATTGCTGCGCGAGCACATCCACGAGCTCAAAGCAGGCAGGTCGGTACAATGTCCTGAATATGACTTTGTGACCCACACCCGTAAAAAAAGCACAAGACCATTTGATTCAGCCCGCGTCATCATTGTAGAAGGGATTTTATTGTTTGCCATGCCCGAATTGAGAAACCAATTTGATTGGAAGATTTTTATCGATACAGATGATGACGTCCGATTGCTGCGCCGCATTGAACGCGACATGAACGAAAGAGGACGAGATTTTGACAGCATCAAAAGACAGTACTTGAAAACTGTAAAACCTATGCACGATGCATTTGTAGAGCCAAGCAAGCAACATGCAGACATTATCGTCCCTCGTGGGGGTGAAAATAATATGGCCTTGAGCTTGATCTTGTCTAAATAAAATAATATGGCCTTGAGCTTGATCTTGTCTAAATTAAGGGAACAGATACAAGAATCCAGAGAATAGTCAAAGATTACAGGATAGGAGTATCGCTTCGCGCAATCCCCCTATCCCATGCACAGAGATCGCTTTAATATGTAAAAGTAGACTACTAGACCAATTTTGCTAAAAAATTCCATCAGCACAGAGGGAAGAAAAGACACAGAGTACGCAGAGGAAGACACGGAACAGGGAGAATGTCTATTTGCGGACGTTTACGCCGCAATAGATTGTTCCCTTCTCGCACTAGCGAGATGGGAACTTAATTACTCTTCCTCTGTGTACTCTGCGTCTCTTCTTCCCTCTGTGCTGATGGAATTCTCTTAATTGGCAGCATTGAATTTTTTTCTTTAATTTATTTTGTTCTTGGCACATAAAGAATCCCAATTAAAAAAAACGGCATTGAGAGGAACAAATCATGCTATCTGGGATCAAGTTCTGCGTCTTCAATGGAAAAACAATTAAAAGTTATCTTCCTGCGATCGCTCGCCTAAGGACAGAAGTACTTAGAGAGTATCCTTATCTTGAGGAACGGTCCTACGAAGATGAGCTGCAATACTTGCAAAGGTTTGTCGATTGCCCGAAGTCCGTAGCTGTCGTCGTTTTTGATGGATCCAAAATCGTGGGGATCTCAACAGGCATTCCTCTAGAGAATGCCGCTCCAGAATTTCAAAAGCCCATCGCCGATGCTCACTTAAATGTCAGTTCTTTTTATTTCTTTTGCGAATCACTTTTGCTGGAAGAATATCGCGGACGCGGGATGGCTCATCATTTTTACGACTTAAGAGAAGAGCATGTCATGAAGATGGGAAGTTTTGATCATATTGGCTTTTGTTTTGTGCAAAAAGACGATCATGACCCCAAAAAACCGAAAGATTATATTCCACTTGATGACTTTTGGCACAAAAGAGGCTATGCCCCCCATCAAGATATCCATTTGAACCTAGCCTGGATAGATCATGGTTCTTTATTCCTCACGGAAAAAAAATTGGTATTTTGGATTAAATCTCTCTCGCCGCGATTGGAACATACTCACCAATATAAGAATTTCGATTCTTCAGATGAGGAATGTTCAGCATTTGCTGAGAGGGTGTAAGAGACTGTTAACGGATTCAGAATCCGTTAACAGTCTCTAAGCCCACTAAAGTAGGCTTTGTGAAAAGATTGTGACTAGCTTATTAGGACAGAGTTTTAGCCTCGAAGGAAGAGACAAACGGTTGCACATGTTGCTCTCCAATTTCGACATTCTCTGGAGCAATGACCATCAGTCTATACAGAGTATTTCCTACTAAAATCATCCGTCCTTGCTGTTTTGAACCACCTTCTTTGATGGTAAAGTCTATCGCAGGATGGGCTCCATGCTCTGTTTTAGTGTTGGCCACAATCTCAGCTTCGAAATTTTGTTCTGTGATCAATTTAAGGGCTGTACCGAGAATTGTGTGCGCGCGAAAGATCATCCATCGTTTAGGTAGGTCAAGATAACTTAAAGAATAGACAACTCCTTCCATGGTCGTAGAGCGTAGTTCCTTAAATTCAAGAGAATTGTTGCGTCCTGGAAGCTGCAGGGTCCCTTTGCCATCGGCAGGGCTTTCTGGAAAAGCGACTTTAAAGGGGTGGTCTGAACCGGTGGAGACTTTCCACCCTTCTGCCACTACAGCGGCAGTAGCGATACCATTAAAGGAGGACTGCTTATGCTCAGGGATTCCTGCAAACAAGAAAAATCCCACGAGCGCCAACAATTGAAATATTTTTTGTGTAGAAGAAGACTCTGAAGATGCAAGGGCTATACCGGGACTCTGTGAAAATATTTTTTTACATATCAATCTAAATGGAAATACTAAGATCAAGGCTGCAGCACCAAACCAGATGGGGTCAATTCCAGCGAATTTACCCTCAGGCCTGATCCATACGCTCACTTTAGAGGCAATGGACAAAGAGCCCCAAATAAATCCATAATCCACTGTCCAGGAAATCAAACGTCTAATAAAAGATTGTTTGTTAATCACTCTTCGACCTCAAAATCAATTGGCCTATAGTCTACTATAAACAGGCCTTTTAAACAATTTTTAAATTGCGACTTAATTACAATGAATCGACAAATTAACTAATTATCAACCAATGAATTAATAATTAAGTCTATTTTAAAATTCATTCTTAATATCGAATTTTCTTCAGTATACAGGGCCAACCGCCCACGATCGATCCACTGTAAATCTATAGACTCATCAGAGATTGCAATTGTTTCTCGCAAAGCTCGAACTGGGTAGCAAACATCTAAATGCCAATGCCCTGCCTCTTTGATAGTATCGGGAAACCAATGCACATCGATATCAAAAGGAATAGGTGTTTCAGAAAACAGCAAAAATTCCATCTCCTTGATCCCTGATTCTTCAAAAACTTCCCTCTCAGCGCTCCGATAAAGCAATGGGTCTCCATCTGCATGTCCGCCCAAATGCAACCATTTTTTCAGCTTTGCATGATGGTTCAAGAGCACCTTTTCTCCACATGGAGAAATAACAAAAGCCGAAGCTGTAAAATGCCCTGCTTTACATGTACGGGAAAAACAATCAGGATGCTCAGAGGCAAAAGCATACATCTTTTGAGCAAAGATCTCTTGGTCATGAAAAGTTGGATCAAGAGCTTCAAAGCGATGCTCTTTCCACCAATTGAGATAGGAATTTAGGGTTGAGTAGACTATGGCTTCCATATAAGGCCCCTAAAGACTGTTAACGGATTCATATTTACTCTCTACTCTAATTCTTTTTTGAATTAGATCCTAGGGAGTGTAAGTAAAATTGCTTGCGCGCGTTCTACAGGTGTTGCGTGTTTTTCAAAGTATTCTTTCCCAAAGTCTGAAATATTCTGTGGAGACCCTTTCATTGCCCAAATAGCTCCATGGACCTTGCGTATCGCCTCCGGAGTGTCAAGCAATTCATAAACAGGTTTATAGTCTGTGACAAGGCATGCCTTATGCGCTGCTTGAAATACCTTTTTATCCACTTCACTGAGAATCAAGTTTTGTGCTCTTAACAAATGCTTTTGGTTCATGATCAGAACATCAATCAATTCCTGGCGATGTGTCTTGAGGATTGCAACCCTTTGCTCGTTCGTGACGTGGAATTTCCCATCGATCTGCTTATCTCTTAAGAAAGCGTATCTTCCAAAATCAGGATGGATGTCGATGGGCTTGCCTTTAGCAATCCATGTGTGTTTATAACATCCATTTCTATGCCACAGAGGAAGTTTAAGGAATTTTTGTAAGGCATCAGCTTCGTTATTTTCAAAAGCTTTGATTACTGGAAGTAATGGTCCATTGATTTCTTTGATCACATTTTTATTGAGACGATCGATAAAGGTCTTTAAACTTAGGCAGTCCTTCATGGTTGAAAGCAGAGCATTTCCTAAACCTTCAGGTTCAGAAATACACAATGCTTTACAGATGACTTTCCTCCCTTCGAATTCTGCAGCAGACCAAAAGGTCTGAAATGGGCAATACAAATCGACTAAAAATTGGGCATTGTCGGGAGAAAATGCGACGTCTTCATGGTCATCATGTCGATGAGCAATGACCTCATGAGGAGAAAGTCCATTGATGCAGATCGGGTAGACATTTGTGTCATTTGGATTGGATTGCTGTACACCATATTCAGGAAAAATCCCCATTGGTGGATTTCCTTTTACATCATGCCCTTTTTCTAGTTGATGCAAATGTTGGAACATCCAAGGATGCAGGACGAAGTTCAGTTCAGCAAAATGACCATTTTTAATTCGGCCTTGATGATCAGGACTACAAATTCCCTGTACACGGAAAATCAAGAAGAACAAGTCAATGTTCTTGTCTTGAGAATTGGGGGTTAATTTTAAGGATTGTAAGACGTTTTCAGGCACTTCTTTTAAAGCGCTAGCGCCAAGGCGAATAATCCCCTGAGGAGCGCATTGAACTTGATAATTGGAGAGACAAGGGACACTGGGCTTATCATACCCTGGGCATTGCCAAGCAACAGGTGTCGGGTTGAGTGTATTGAAATATAATTGGCCAGAATAGAACTTCTGATTAAAGACCAACCCGTTTTTATCCTTGAGCAAACTCTCGAAGTAATCAGAATTTGCATTAAGTTTTTGAAGGGCAAGCTCAGAGATCTTTATTTGATTTTCTAAATACCTAGAGAAAATTTCAGGATAATTATCATTAGTTGTTTTAGAATTAACTCCAATAATAGACATAGTGCTCCAAATGGATAAGAACCTATCTCGATAAAATTTTTCGTCGATTTTCGGGATTATTTTGGCCTATTTTCGATCCAATTTTAGTGGGTAATATACAAAAGTCTAAAATTGGATCAAAAATCAGCTCAAAAGAACCAGAAAATCGACGAAAAATTTTATCGAGATAGGTTCAAGTTTATAGACAAAATTGTATCAGATTAAATCTATAACACTCGATATTTTTTTCTGAACAATTCTAGTTGCTTAATTTTTTAAAAGATTCTAAATAGATCTTTGTCTTATAATTGCCAATTTTTTTAAAACGGAGATTATTAAATTTTTTAAATATGACAACGAAAATTCAAACGCGCACAGAAAAAACAGACACTGCTAATGAAATCCAAAATACTACTATTTCTCAACAGGGGCAATTTACCCTACCAAATGAAATTTGGCTCAAAATTTTTAACGAATTTACGCATGTTGAACTTGTAAAAACTCGACAAGTTTGTCGTTTTTGGAAACAAATCGCTGACGATCAAATTTTGTGGAAGAAGTTTTTCGACCCATCCCTTTACGATGCCCCCAATATAGATTTCCGTACAGCATTTATAGACAAATTTAAAGAAGCCGAGGACTTTAAACATGCTTTGACGACTTTGGACCCATTACCACAGATAATTCATGGGAACATTAAAAAATTCAGTGCAAAAGTCTTAAAAGTCTTCAAGCAACACCTCTTTATCGGCTCGCAAACAAAGGGTTTATGGATTTCAGATGCAATTCAACCTGATACATGCACTCAAATAAAGAAACTTCAAGGAACACCGTCGGACATCGGTTTTTATCAAAATCGAGCCTTTATTGCGATGGAGAATGGGAAA
>JBGAFY010000062.1:0-8507 GCA_044226975.1 Rhabdochlamydiaceae bacterium | reverse complement strand
ACCCTTTTTCTAAAGCATACTTACTTAAGACATCAAATGCTTGGTCAGCGTTTTTCCATGCATTACAGTAAACTGGGGTTACCCCCCAATAGTACGCTAGCTGGTTGTATACTTTGGCATCCGAGGTAAGGGCCACGATAGGTATTTGGGGTCTAAAACGGGCGATAAGGCGTGCTGTGAACCCACTACTAGTATAAACAAAGATACAGCGGGCATTCACGGTGTAAGATGTTTTAGCCGAGGCTAAGGCTACTGACGAAGAAATGTCATGGTAAGCGCCTCTAGAGATCCGTTCGAAAAATTCCAGAAAATTGAAATCTTTTTCCGCTTCTTCGGCAATCGCCTGCATCATCGCACATGCTTCAACTGGGTAACTTCCCATGGCTGTTTCACCCGAGAGCATAATCGCTGTAGTGCTGTCGAGGACTGCATTGGCGACGTCTGAGACTTCAGCACGTGTGGGGCGTGGATTTTTGATCATCGATTCGAGCATTTGTGTTGCAGTGACCACAGGTTTAAAAGCCTGAAGGCACTTGCGGATCATCATCTTTTGCAATATCGGAACTCGCTTCAAAGGCAGCTCTACGCCGAGGTCTCCCCTCGCAACAACGATACCGTCAGAGGCTTGGACGATCTGATCAAAATTTTGAACACCTTGTGCGTTCTCGATCTTAGCAAAGACCTTGATGGAGCTTTTTCCATGCTGTTGGAGTAGGCTTTTGATTTCGAGGACATGCTCTGCTGAACGTATAAAAGAAGCTGCGATCAGGTCGATATCCTCTTTGCAGCCAAACACTATATCTTCAATATCTTGTAGGGTCATCGAATAATTTCAGCTCAGAATGACCCCTTTATAGAACACAAGTACGGATACGGACTTCTACAAGCACCCTTTTTGAGTTAAGTCTCGACCACAGTCGCGCCAATGTAACCATCATCAAAGAGGATAACCGAACCTAATTCTACATGGTCGAGGACAGATGGAGGTGTTACAGAGAGCTGAGATCGAGTACCTAAAACAGTTTCCTTGGTCAGTAAGATCTTATCTCCTTCCTTAAGCGAGATAGAGTCCCCTTCATTGTACCCAATCGGATCTCAGGACCTTTAGTATCGAGCATGATAGCGAGGGGGACTTTGCGCTGTTCCCGAGCTCGTTTGAGCAAGTGGATCATCTTTTGATGTTCGGTATGGGTGCCATGGCTGAAATTGAGCCTAGCGACGTTCATACCCGCATCAATTAATGCTAAAATCTTTTCTAAGGTGTTGACAGCAGGGCCAATGGTACAGATGATCTTGGTGCGCGTTGGCATCGGATACTAAATTTTTCTTTCGATTATCCAGATTCTATCGCTACGCTTCTTTTTCGGGTAGGTATTTGCTCTTTTGCGTAGGGCGCCCTAATTGTTCGAAACAAATCCAGGGCTGCGCAAAGCGCAGCACTCCAAGGGCGCTTCGCGCAAAAAGAAGGGAATTTTTACATACGATATGAAATGTCCAAAGTCGAAAGTAATTAGCGTGAGCATCGACACAATTGGCTAAAGAGCGTATTCAGACAAGTAAATTATTCTTAATAACTAGTTGGCATATCCATTTCAGGAACGTACTGTGCAAATTTTCAAGAGAGAAATTTTGACTATTCTGTATAATCGCGATCATGCTTCCCATCATCTTAAAAAACGTCAGAGTCCATAACCTCAAAGGGGTGAGCTTAACGCTGCCCACAAGGCGCCTCATTGTCTTCACTGGCGTCTCTGGATCGGGCAAGTCCTCGCTTGCCTTTGATACAATTTTCGTAGAAGGCCAAAGACGTTATATCGAATCTCTGTCTACTTATGCACGACGCCAAATGGGAGATTTCCAAAAGCCCGATGCGGACCATATCGAAGGGATCTCTCCGACTATTGCCATTGAACAGAAGACGACAGGCAACAACCCGCGCTCAACTGTTGGAACTCTTACTGGCATTTACGATTTTCTCCGCGTCATCTATGCAAGGATCGGCACCCCTCATTGTCCCATCAGTGGAGATCCAGTAGCGCCTCAAAGTGCAGAGCATATCCTTAAACGCCTGATGGAAATGGATGAAGGGACCAAGTGCATCATTCTCGCTCCTTACGTGCGCAAAAAGAAAGGGGCTTTCAAGGACACATTTGCCGAATTGATACGCCGAGGATATACGCGGATCCGTCTCGATGGCAAAGTCGTCGAGCTCCAAGAAGACCTCTCTTTAGATCAAGCCTTGGCACATGATATCGACCTTGTAATCGACCGCCTTGTCATCAATAAAGAAAATAAAGACCGCCTTACAGAATCTGTCACGCAAGCTTTAGATGCAGGTGATGGAGTTATGAGCGTCTATGAACCAGAAACCGATCGAGAAACCCTCTTTTCTAGAGCAGCATTTTCACAAGCATCAGGGCTCTCGTACCCCCCGCTGGAACCTCAAGACTTCTCATTCAACCACCCACTAGGGATGTGCCCTGATTGCCAAGGGCTTGGAGTGATTGAAGAATTTGACTTAAACATCATCATTGATCCTGAGCTCAGCATTTCCGAAGATTGCTGTAAAGTCGCAAGCTCTTATGAGACGATCCGTTTCAAGAATATCTACGACAATCTCGCACGCCTCTACAGCTTTAAAGTCACGACTCCATGGAAGAAACTTTCTGAAAAAGCCCGCAAGGCCTTTTTGTATGGCACAGAAGACAAATGGACGAGGATGCAATTTGTCCATCCTGAAAAAGGGACAAAGTGGCTTGAGTATGTCGCATGGCGCGGCGTGCTCCATGAGGCACGGATGCGCTACCGAGAAGCGACCAGCACGATCTACCGGCAAAAAATGCAAGCGATGATGAAGGAAACTATCTGCCCTTCATGCAAAGGAGAAAAGATCAAACCTTACCCCGCAGCAACGCTGCTGGGTGGCAAAAGGATCGCAGAGATCACTGCCATGCCAATCGAAGAAGCTCTAGACTTTTTTAAATCTCTTAAACTAGGGAAAGATCAGAAGCTGATCGCAGATGAGCTGGTTAAGGAAATTCGAGAAAGACTTGGGTTTTTGATCAACGTCGGCCTGCATTACCTCAATCTTGACCGCAGCTCCCCTACGCTCTCAGGCGGAGAAGCGCAGCGCGTGCGCCTAGCTGCACAAATTGGCTCTGGACTTGTTGGAGCTACTTATGTGCTGGATGAACCTTCCATCGGGTTGCATCCTCGCGATAACCGCCGTCTAATTGAAACATTAAAAGCGTTGCGCGACCGCGGCAACACTGTCCTTGTTGTGGAACATGATGAAGAGACCATTGCCGAAGCAGATTACGTCGTCGATGTGGGGCCCCTTGCAGGACAAAAAGGGGGCGAGATCGTCGCACATGGATCTTTGGCTGATATTTTATCTTCTCCCCATTCCATCACGGGAGCGTTTCTCTCAGGAAGAGAGAAGATCGCCGTCCCCAAGAAGCGACGTAAGCTGGCAAAAGAACATCTCACTGTGGTCAATCCCACGCACCACAATTTAAAAGGGGGGAAAATTGAAATCCCCCTGCAGGGATTGATCGCTGTAACGGGAGTCTCAGGCTCTGGAAAATCTTCTCTCATCACAGACATTCTGTATCCGTCCTTGTCAAATACCCTACAAGGGTCCTCTCTTGCCATAGGAGCACATGACAAGATCACAGGCGTTGAAGCGCTTGATAAAGTGATCGCAATCGACCAAACTCCAATTGGCAGAACTCCCCGCTCCAACCCAGCTACTTATATCAAACTCTTCGATGAGATCCGCGACCTCTTTACACAACTCCCCGAAAGCAAAGCCCAAGGGTTCCAAGCTGGCAGGTTTAGCTTTAATGTTAAAGAAGGCTCTTGTCCTTATTGTGGCGGGATGGGGCTCATCAAGATCGATATGGACTTCCTCGAAGACGAATGGGTGCAATGCAGCCATTGCAAGGGCAAGCGCTTTGACGAGACCACCCTCTCTGTCGCCTACAAGGGAAAAAACATCCATGACGTTTTGGAAATGACGGTTGCTGAAGCATTCCCTTTCTTCTCTGCCATCCCAAAAATTGCTGCAAAACTCTCTTTGCTCAATGCCGTAGGCCTCGATTATATCCGCATTGGCCAGCCATCGCCATCTCTTTCAGGTGGAGAAGCAAAGGATCAAGCTCGCCAAAGAGCTTTCACGCCCTGATACGGGAAAAAACCCTTTATATCCTCGATGAGCCAACGACAGGGCTTCATTTTTACGACGTAAAAAACTCATTGCTGTCCTTCAGTCACTTGTCGACAAAGGGAATACTGTCCTTGTGATTGAGCACAATATGGACCTTGTCAAATGCGCCGACTGGGTGATCGATCTCGGCCCAGAAGGAGGCAAGGCGGCGGCAAGATTATCGGTACCGGCACTCCAGAGCAGATCGCAAAAAAAGACACACCTACGGGAACCGCCATCGCCTCCGTCTTACATCCCCATCCTCTTGTTGCAAGAAAATGCACCTCCTCCAATCTTGCCTACGCAACACGCTATCCAAGTCAAAGGGGCGTCGCAAAACAATTTAAAAGGAATTGATGTCGAGATCCCAAGGGGAAAGATCACTCTATGTACGGGACCATCTGGATCAGGTAAATCATCCTTTGCTTTTGAGACTCTCTATGCTGAAGGACAACGCCGCTATGCCGAAGCGATGTCCCCTTATGCACGCCAGTTCATCAAACAAATGGCCAAGCCAAAGGTCGATTCGATCGAAGGGCTCTCCGCTGCCATTGCCATTGAACAAAAAGCCTCAGCCGGCAATATCCGCTCGACCGTCGGCACGATGACTGAATGCTATGATTACCTACGTCTTCTATTTGCCAACTTAGGTACGCCCTATTGCCCTGAAACTGGCGAGAAGATCCAAGCAATCAGCAAAGAATATGTCGTGGACCGATTGTTGGAGCTCACTCAAAAGACCAAGCTCCATCTCTTAGCGCCTATCACTTTGAAAAGGCAAGAGAACTTTTCATCCTGGTGCGATCGGATGATGAAGCAAGGATTTTTACGCGCGCGTCTCAATGGAGACTACTTTGAACTCGAGTCACCTCCAGAATACGATACACGCCGCAAAAATGCCCTATACCTCGTGATCGACCGTCTTATGGTCCACCCCGATCAAAGACAAAGGCTCCTCGAAGGGATCGAAAAGACTGCAGAGATCGGAGAACAATCACTGATGGCTGACATCGATGGCAAAGATTTGTTCTTCAACCTCGCGTTTGCCGTTGAATCTACAGGAAAGTCGTATCCACCCATTACTCCGCACACTTTTTCATTCAATACTGCGCAAGGCATGTGCCTCGCTTGCGAAGGCGTTGGCGTGCAGTACGGAGCCGATTTACGCAGGTTCCCCAAATTGCTCAAAATGTCATCAGAAGAGCTGATCACTTCCCTTTGGCAAGGGAATGTCTCCAAAGAATCTCTGAAGCTCTTCTTACAGCTCTTAAAAGACTGGAAAATCGATTCCGATGCTCCGCTCAACACTTTATCTGAAGAACAGCTTAAGCTTATCCTCGAAGGATCAGATCGGGAAGTTTCTTTCGGCAAAACTGCTTCTCTCCGCTGGATTGGCATCCATCCCTTACTTTCCAAGCTGATGAAGTCCAATCGCGCCGCAGTCCGCGAGAGCTACCGCTTCCTCACTGAAGAGTCCGTATGTTCTGCTTGCGGAGGCAGCAGGCTCAACCCCTTAGCACGCAATGTCCGTATTGGTCCGCTGTCCATTGTAGACGTCTGCCGTCTGCCTTCTGGTAAAGCATTGCAATTTGTTGACGGTCTGCATCTGCATCATAAAGCTCACAAGCTTTTATCCGAAGTGCTCGAACATCTCCATAACAAGCTCCATTTCCTATGCGCACTCGGATTAGAGTACCTTGCGCTTGACCGCAATGCCCCTTCTTTGAGCGGCGGAGAAACGCAACGCGTCCGTCTTAGCCGCCAACTTGGGAGTGGATTGACAGGATGTTTATATGTCCTCGATGAACCGACCATCGGACTCCATCCCCATGACAATGAACTCCTCAATGTTGCACTAAAAAAACTCTGCTCTCTCGATAACACCTTGGTGCTCGTTGAACATGATCCCCTAACCATTGCCATAGCAGACTATATCCTCGATTTTGGCCCACACGCTGGCAAACGAGGCGGTAGGATCATGGCTGAAGGAACCCTCGAAGAAATTTACAACAACCCTCAGTCTTTGACAGGGGCTTACCTCAATGGTTCCAAAACGATCCCAAGGCCAGAAAAAAGACGCAAAGGGAAAGGAACTTTAAGTCTGCGCAAAGCTTCCTTACATAACTTAAAAGAAGTCAATGTCGACTTCCCGATCACAACATTCACCTGTATCACAGGTGTCTCTGGATCAGGGAAGTCCACGCTCATCAATCAAATCCTCCGTCCAGCAATGGAAAAAGCGGTGTCCTCCTATCCCGTTCCAGAAAGTATCGAATATTTAGGAGCAGAACTTGAAGGGAGCAACCATTTTGACAAAGTCGTCGTCCTGGATCAAAGCCCTATTGGTCACACCGTCCGCGCTGATGTCAGCACCTACGTAGACCTGCTCACACCGCTACGGCAATTTTTCGCTGCCCTTCCAGAAGCAGCTATCCGCGGCCTACAGCCCAAGAATTTCAGCTTTAACCACCCTAAAGGGATGTGTACGACTTGTTGGGGATTAGGCTGGCGCACAGTTACCTTGCAGTTCCTTCCGTCTGTCCGAGTGGCATGCGAAGCTTGTCACGGACACCGGTTCAATCCACTTTCCCTGCAAGTCTTCTATAAGGGAAAACATATGGGGCATATCCTCCACATGACTGTTGATGAAGCAAAGGACTTCCTTCCCCCTATCCCTAAAGTCAAACGGATCATTGACACATTGATCAGCGTAGGCCTAGGGTATTTGACGTTGGGACAAGAAATTGCGAGCTTATCCGGCGGAGAAGCGCAACGGCTGCGCTTGAGCCGCGAGCTTGCAAAACGCTCAAGTGGAAAGACTCTGTATCTTTTAGACGAGCCAACAATTGGCCTTCACGATGATGATATCGCAAAGCTCATGCCTATTTTCCAATCCTTAGTAGACAAAGGAAACACACTTTGCATGATCGAACATAACCTGGATGTGATTGCATGTGCAGACTATGTGATTGATCTAGGACCCAAAGCTGGGGAAAATGGCGGTAAGATCATTGCAACCGGCACACCCGAGGAGGTCATGAACAACCCTCATTCGATCACAGGTAAGTACATCAAGCTCGGTCACAAATTGTAATGATATTCTTAGAAATTGTCCAAAAACCAAGGCTTTAGAAAAGCCTTGGTTGTAAATGATACTCTACACAAAATATGGTGAAACCACGTCTCAATCGCCATTTTTTTGCAGAATAATTTTTAATTACAAAGTAAACTTACTTATAAATTCTGGCGTATAAATTGTTGCTTCTTTTTTCTCTACTAGAGCAATTTTTGCTATATATTTATCCGAATCATACGACTTTAAATCAATTTTATTCAAAACAAGAGCAAGGTTAGTTTCAAGATTAAATTCCCAAGGATATGAAATTAATCTTACACTTGTTAGATCTTTATATCTCAAATTAAATTGGGTAAGATTATTTATATCCACAGTCGTTTCAGATGTAAGGGTATGATCATAACCACCATTTTCTGCCATCCCCACCATCTTACTCATGTACTTAAAATAATGAGGAAGAAAGAAAAGTGTTTCTTGATCTAGATTATCTTTCGCGTCAGATTTCCGCAATTTATGGATAGTGTCTAATGTTAGTTGCTTTGCTTTAAAAGCATCCTCTTTATCGCCATCCATTAGTCCAACATGATATTTTTCAACTCTCTTTTGGATTTCAGAAGCATATTCCTTAACTACTAATTGATTTTCGCGACCGTAATATACGTGAGAAAACCAAGAATTTCCCCTCTTCTCTGGTTCAACTTTTTTATAATCATCATTTACAAAATCATCTTCATTTTTCATAGAATCAAAATCTTTATAAGCTGGGTAGGTCTTGTAAAACATCTTCCATGTTGTTTTTAACAGTGGGACTGCGCCAAAATTTAAGCCAGCATCGACTGCTCCTACTCCGCAATAATTGTGCAAGTCGTGGAGATAATTCCGTATTTCATGCCATCTTTTAATCGTTAAAATGCGCAATCGCATGTCTTTCTGTTCAACTATCGAACTTGTGACAAAATGTGTAATGCGAGTAGTAAGGTCCGCGAATAAATCACGAGGTACAATTCCTAACTCTTTATCCAGTTTTTGTGAAAGATCCGCAGTACTGATCCTTTTTGCCAACAAATAGGTGAGAAGGTTTATGTCTTTAACAATTTTGAAGGTAATTTGATGCTTAAAAGCAAATAATTTATAAGCATTAGGATCTGAAAAATGAGTTGTTTTGGAAAGCTCTCTTAGCTCTTTCATTTTTTTTGAATAATGTTTTTCTAGATACCCATCAAG
>JBGAFY010000061.1:0-8351 GCA_044226975.1 Rhabdochlamydiaceae bacterium | reverse complement strand
TTTAGGGCTTGCGTTAACATTCCTGGTCCGTCAGCTATTGGCAATATTCCTTTTCGCCTTTTTTTCATGATCTCGATTCCTGTGATGGGCTTAATGGCGCGTATGAGCACTGCGTGGGGAATTCCTTCTACGTTTGTCACTGCATTCAGGAGCGGGTACATTCCATAACACAGATATATATACGCGATTCCGCCGTCATGATACATGATTTCGGTACGTTTAGTCCTCCTGCCTCCATACGCATGTGAGGCGCGATCTTCTACTCCGGCATAGGCCTCTGTTTCAATGATCATCCCTCCTGTCAGAGGTTCGTGGCCAATTTTGGTATAGAGCCAGGTTCCAATGAGGTCTTTAGCAATTGCAACGACGTCATTTCTTTGAAAAAATTCTAATGGAAGCATTTTGAAGTCTAGGGAAAGTTATTTTGTAGGGACTCTTTTAGCTCTCTTCTTAATGAGGCAGAGCTCAATGAAGGCGAGAGCTCCTAAAAGGACAAATAAAAGGAAAAGATAAGAAGGGAATTGGAATCCTAATGTGAGGCCGATTAAGACAAAAAATTGCAACGCAGTAGTTACTTTACCCCAGCGAATTGACTTATACTCATAAGCGCTCCATTTTCCTGCAATGCTTAAGTAGATACCAAACACGCAAAGAAAGAAATCACGAGAAATCATCGAACATGCTTGCCAAAGTTCTAATCGTTGCTCAAAAAACAACACTCCGAGTGCAAAGAATACAAAGAATTTATCCATTGCAGGATCGAGGATTGCGCCGAATTGAGACGCCGAACGGTAACGTCGGGCGAAATATCCGTCGATGCTGTCAGTGATCATCGCAAGGACAATAGCGATAACTCTCAGTACAACATTGTCCGTTAGGAATAACAACGCTAACGGAGCTCTAAGAAAGGATAATCCGTTTGAAAGGCTTAACATTAGGTTATTTTAAGACTTGTTTGTTTTCTTCTTCTTATACCAAACTACCGCAATTAGAGTCACAGATAAAGCGAGGAAAATGATCAAGTTCCAAGTTTTGAAAAAATGGACTATCGCTTCGTAGTGTTGGCTCAGTTTAAAAAATGTTGTGAAAGCAATGCTGCTCCAAATCAAGCAAGCTACTGAATCTCGCATCACGAACTGTTTAAACGAAACCCTGCTTAAGCCCGAGGTGATGAAGATCCCATTACGGACTCCAAAAGGTATAAACCGTCCGATGATTAATGTTAGAAAGCCGTGTTTGGAATAAAAAGTTTGAATTTTGTTCAACCTCTCATCAGGCAGTATCTTTGAGAACCAAGAGTAAGAACGAAGCTTCGGTCCTAAAAATCTGCCAAATCCATAAGCAAGACATGCTGAGAGTACGCACCCTACATAAATAAAGCTATACAGAAGCCAAGTGTTTTCAGGCACAACCCTCGCAGCCAAAACGGCACCTGCGAGAACGATTAAATCAATGCTGATAGGCACATTCAATCCAGCGACAAGAATACTTAAGAAAATTGCCCAGTGGGCGTGTCTGCGTTTTCGAGAACAAAAGATTCAAATGAAGACATAGTGGTAAATTTTTCTTTGTGTCTTAGAATACGTTTAATGAGTTCACTTAAGAATTTTAAACCTAGGTCTCTTATAAAATCCAATAGTAAAGTTCTTCACAAAAGTCCTTTGGGCTCGAAATCTCAAAGAGATCGTTGCACTCACAGCTGCAGTGATCATTGCAATTGTTCTGCTCACAGCAGCTTTCGCTAAAATGTTTTATCCATCAGCAGCTCATTCCTGGCTGGATAGGATTGTTGCAGTGTGCGAGCTAATATTTGTCATAGCTCTTCTTTATTTTAATCGTAAATGGATTATGTGGGCAGTGAGCAGTTTGGTTTTTTTTCTTTTTGCTGGGTATGCCTTACATTGGATGATCCACGGACTCCCTTGCAGTTGTATGGGCAAGTTGGTCAAACTGCCTAATGGTGTGTCTTTCACTATCGACCTTGTCTTTATTGGGGTTTCATTGTTTCTTACTTATAGTTTAGGGCTGCCAAAAAAACGATTTAAGCTCCTGCCGCTAGTTGGTATAGGGATGATGGTTGTGGGTTATTTCGCGGCATGTGGAGTGTATGCGATGTTGAAAGCTCAGCTTTAAACTTGTGTTGTCACTGGCTCTTCTTCCTGCTCTACAATAGCTTCGGTAGGGCCTTGGGAAGTAGGGATGTTCTCTTGGACTGATAAAGTTTGATGATGTCCAACGAGGTCGTTAAACTTTCTTCCGAGAGAACGGACAGCATATATCCAACCGCCAATTGCGAATACAAGGATCAGGCCAACATACGGCGTGCTGGATGAAACTGTGCCAAAAAGAACGAGCAAGCCTTGATGGATTACTGAGCCGCCAGATTTTCCTATGCGAGATCCAACGCCGTCAATTGCAGCTTTGCCCTTCATTCGAGATTCAGAACTCAGTGGGATGAATGCAAGTTCTTTGGTTGAGTCGAACAGAGTATATTTAGAAGCTCGGGCTAGGCAGTTTTGCAAGGATCCAAAAAACACTCCAATGGCCAGTGGTGTACTTCCAAAAAATGTTGCGATGGCTGCAAGACCAAAATCTTTAAATAGGAGGAAGGAAAAGAATCCGACGCCTGTGATGAGGATGATCATAGGGGGGATCATGGCGCTAGCAGTCCAGCTAAACCGTCTAATTAGGTTGCCTGAGATGAAAATCGATCCGAGGGTGGCAATAACGCCTATGCCAGTAATGACTTGACCCATATAGGCATTAAAGTCGTTAGGGTTCGGATATAGCTGCTTAACTTGATCTTTCCATACAACTTCAATGAGGCAAATCGCAATATTATAGGTTACGACGATGATTGCGATGCTAAGTAAATATTTTGATTTAGCGAGGTAAGCGAAGTTTTTTCTCATCCCCATGTGTACAGGAGGCGCTTCAGCTTGGCCAGAAGCATATGATGCAGAGTTGTAACCTAGTTTTTTTAAGTGGAGCCAGCGGAATAGGGCAACGCAAGCGAGTCCAGCGAAAATAATGACGCAATTGAGCATGAAGATGGATTGGCCCCAAGCGTCGCTGCCAAAAGGGAGATTGGGGTTAAATTCGTGGCGTGACATGTAAGTTGCAACCTGTCCAGCGAACACCCCAGAAAAATTGACTCCGATCCCAAGAAGTCCATAGAAACGTTTAGCATCATTCACTGAGGTAACTTCATTTGCAAAGCCCCAAGCAAGGACAGAAAGCATGATAGTGCTCCACATCTCTGACATGACATAATAGAGAGTGAAGGTCCAGTTGCGGAACATGGCAACAAGTCCCTTAAAGCCAAGGGGAAGGGATGCCTGAAGTTTGTCAGCAAGCTCGTTAGGGTGAAGACTGTCGCGATAAGGATAAAGTACAAAAGTAAATACAGTGAAGAATGCCAGGAAGATGGCCATCATAGTATAGAAGGCGTTTTCTCTGGTAAAGCGGTTGGATACTCGGGTAAATAGAAAAGTCATTAGGAAAGCAGCAGGGACAATTGCCCAAACCTTAATAAACGGAAGTGCCTCAGCGCCAGAAGCTGGGGCTGTGACGACTAGGGCATCTTTTGTTGCACGGAGAACGCTGTAATTGAAACCGATGAGAAAGAAAATTAACAGAATGGGAATGAACTTTATCAGTTCGTAATTATGGACTGGCCAAATGAAAGAACGCAGCTTGCCGAAACTTTCTTTAGATGATTGGCCCATATCGCCTCATATTCATCTGTTTTGCCAACCGGTGCAGGGCTGGCATTATATCATCCATTTATTGCTAAACCCTATTTACGAGTGCCCACAATTATAAGCAAGCTTTCTTATTCCGCAAGGAGGAAATAGCCAACTACACAGGTTAAAATTATTTTAAGGCATCTATCCCGGGTAAATGGCCAAATTCAATAAATTCTAATGAGGCTCCTCCACCTGTCGATATATGATAAAAATTTTTGTTTAATTTTGCTTTGTTTACCGCTGCAACTGAATCTCCACCACCAACAATTGTTTTTGCTGGCAGCTCTGATAAGATGCAGGCAAGGTCAGTTGTCCCTTTAGAAAATGCTGGAAATTCAAATACGCCGACAGGGCCGTTCCAAAAAATTGTTTTGGCATCCATTAAATGGCTTTTCCATGTTTCTATCGTGGAAGGGCCAACATCCATTCCCTGCCAGCCCGTAGGAATGCCGTCTTTAATAGAAATGACTTTATGTTCAGCGTCTCTGTTAAAATCTTTTGCAACGACGATGTCTTGAGGAAGCCATAGACCGCGCTTTTTTAGAGCACAGATTGCCATTATTTCTTTAGCTTCATTTATTAAATCTTCTTCTACTGGCGAGGTACCAGTTGAAATCCCTTGGGCGCGCATAAAAGTAAACGCCATTGCACCCCCAATGAACAGGCCATCGACTTTATCGATAAGAGTTTTTATCACACCAAGCTTCGATGAGATTTTAGCTCCGCCAATAATTGCGTAAAAGGGTCTTGCAGGATTGGTTAAAATGACACTTAACGCTGTTATTTCTTTTTGCATCAGCAGCCCAACAGCTTTTTTCCCTGGGAAAAACTCCGCAATTGTGCAAGTAGATGAATGGGCGCGATGGGCTGTTCCAAACGCATCATTAACATAGAAGTCGCCAAGAGAGCTTAAGCTTTTGACAAATGAAGGGTCTTTCTCAGGATCTTCTTCAGCTGGATAGTACCGCAGATTTTCAAGTAGGAGCACATCTCCTGCATGCAAAGAAGAAGCTTTCTCTGTAGCTTGTGGGCCGACACAATCAAGACAAAACTGGACTGGACGTTTTAGGAGCGTTTCAAGTTTTTTTGCGACTGGGGCAAGGCTAAATTTTGGATCTTTTTTACCTTTAGGTCTTCCCAAATGGCTCATGATGATCACAGCGGCTCCTTTTGAGAGGAGCTTTTCTATAGTGGGAAGAGACTCACGAATACGTGTATCGTCTGAGATAGCCCCTTGATCATCAAAAGGGACATTGAAATCTGTTCTGAGAAGTACTTTTTTATTTTGTAAGAGCAAGTCGTCGATTTGCGGCAGTTTCATAGCGAATTTCCACTGTTTGTGTACTAGACCTCTTTCGAAATTAAGGTTCTGTCGATTTTCGGGTTCTTTTGAGCCGATTTTCGACTCAAATTGCATGGATAATATCGACAAAGTATATTATCCCTACAATTTGAATCGAAAATAGGTCAATCGAAAATCGACGAGCAGTTTCGAAAATACACTGCTTTCTGAATAAAAAGTTTCAGTCGATTAAAATTTTTAAGTTACTTTTTGTGAAACATGCGACTAATGTCACCAAAATGCATATGAACGCAAGACGCGTAAGCCGCGAAGAAAAATGGTGTCTTTACGGCTTACGTGTCTTTGTGTTAAATCTTTTCTAACTGCTGAATTTTTAGCAGATTGAAAAGGGAGTTAAAGGCCAGAAAATGGGCTGGAGGCCTGCTCGAAGCGATTGCCTTTCATCCGTTTTTTTAATTCCATCTTTATCGAGTAGATTAAATCTTGGTCAAAATCTTTTCTGATCGCCCACTGCAGATATTCAAGAGGGATTTCAGAAAATGGCCGGCCTTTATGTTTGCCAAGAGGCATCAACTTCATCGGAATTGGTTTTTTTAATCGCTCTAATAGTTCTTCAGTGGTCTTAAAAGAAGCTGCGAGATACTTGAAAACTTCGATGTTCACAGTGACATCATTCATTGCGCGATGAGCCCCTTCAGGTTGGATGTTAAAATGTTGGCGTAAAACTTCTAAAGAATTTGTAGGACTTTCGCCATATAATCGCGCCATTCTCAAAGTGTCGATCGTTATCTGATTATGCAATCCGCAAGGAATGTTGTTCCGCATGCAAGATTGTGTAAGGAAGGCGATGTCCATGCCGATGCCATGTCCTACAATGATCGACTTGCCCACAAATTGTAAGACTTGAGGGAGTATGTCTTGAATTTTCGGCTTCCCTTTGACCATATCATCAGTAATATGATGGATTTTAATTGACTCACCAGGAATTAAGACGCCTGGGTCGATAAGGGTGTCCATGCTGTCGATGATTCTATCAAAAGTGAAGCGAGTAGCGGCAACTTCTATGATTGAATCTTTGTCAGCTTCAAGACCTGTGGTTTCTAGATCAAGGCAAATAAACTCGTCTTTAGATATTAATCCCATGTTTTTACCAATTTTTGTAGACACCCTCTAAGAGCTTGTCTGCCGGATTCGTCTTTAATAGAATAAGTGACACATTGTGATCTTTCAATCGGGTAGGAGGCTAGATTTTTTTCAATTGTTCGTGAATCGATTTGGTCGCACTTTGTCACAATTAATAGATATTCCTTCCCCTGGTCGAGACACCATTGCATAAATCCAGTGTCGCTTTCATCCCCTAAACGGCGAGAGTCGACGAGATGCAATATGAGTTTCAAAGAAGATCGATTTTGAAGATATTCGGTTACAAGGTCTCCCCAAGTCGAGCGCAATTCTTTTGCGACCTTTGCATAACCAAAGCCGGGCAGATCGACGAGGGCTAGTTTGTTGTCGATGATGTAATAATTTAATGTTTGAGTCTTGCCGGGTGTTGCAGAGACCTTAGCAAGCTTTTTTCTTTTTAATAGATGGTTGATCATCGAGGATTTTCCTACATTGGAACGTCCAACGATAGCAATCTCCGGCATATGCTTTCCATTAGGCATGAGCAAATTAGGTAGTCCTTCAATAGTCATGCACGAGAGCAAAAATTCGGCATTTTCATAGGTAATCTTAACCATTGAAGTACCCTTTAATAGAAATCATCCGCGTCTTGTCATTTAAAGCTTTTATAGACACATGAATGCAGGTTTCTGGAAGGATAGGCGTGATGCGTTCGGACCATTCTATACACGTAAGCCCATTGCAACCCAAAAATTCATCTAATCCTCTATTTAGAAAATCAGCGGCGTTTTCTAGTCGATATAAATCAAAATGATGCACTGTAGCTGACCCTTTATAAATGTGAAGATAAGTAAAGATGGACTTTGTATTTCCAAAAGGACGATCGAACAAAGCAGAAGCCAATCCTTTTATCAATGTAGTTTTGCCGGCTCCTAGATCGCCAAAGAATGCTACGACCGCTCCATTATCCAAAAGAGAAGCAAACTTTTTCCCAAAGGCAAAAGTTTCCTCATCATACTCAGTAATGATTTCTAAATTATGCTTCTTCTTCAGCAGTGCTTGAGGGCTCTGCATCGCCTTTATCCTCTTCCAACCATTGATCTACGTAGGAAGCGAAATCATCGAAGCCATTCATCGCTTCTACGAAAGCAGAAATTTGTCCACCTTCGAGATGGGTCTGGATGAATTTCAAGAAATTCTCTTCGATTTGGAACCGATTTTGGCTAGGAACTTCGATGAGCGCGAGAGGTTTAAGTTGATTTTTGACAAAATCTTCAACAACGGTTGCTTTGCTGTTAAATAGTTTGCCGGTGATTGCAGATGAAAATACGATCTTAGTGATAGGTTCTTTGCGTTTGACGATGTAATTCTTTATGATTTCTGGATCTTCGGAAACAAAAAATCTCTTAACTTTAAGGCCGCCAACGCGTTCGGTGTTTTCAGGACAGTTGGACACCCAATCATAAATGGCGTCTTGTGGGTTCGGATGGGTGTTATCGCCAAATACTTTGCCGGTAAAAGGACAAATGTAGATTTTTTTTGTCAGCTCATTTACACCCTGCTGACCGATTTGAATTTTAATTTCTGTTTCGCGCCAAAGCTTTCCTTGTTCTTCAAGCTTTTTGATGATTTCATCTTGGCTCTGGTAAATCATTTTTTCTCTGAGAAAGACGACTGGTTTCAAATGAAATTTCTTTTCGAGAAAAAACAGATATGTGGTGATTAAATCTGCTTTGCGATTTTTTTTAAGAAATTTCACCAATTCATCGCGCAGCGTTTCTGTAATCACGATCTTAGCCATTAAGTACCTCAGCCCTAGATGAAAAACATTTTCCGAATAGGAAATAGGATTAAAAATATACGATGCTAAGATTAAATGGCAAGTTTAATAGGAGATAAAGTCAGATGGCAGCATATAAACAGGTGGGCGCGAGGAAAGAAATTATATAATTTTCTAGAATTAACCATGGCTGTTATCAATCATATTTTTTTACAAGATGTGTAGGATCTCTGCTCAGCAGGAAGTTCAAGATGAATAATCATCTTTTTAGAGACTGTCCACAGGGCAAGCTTGTGTCAATTTCCGGTGCATCCTGTCTATCCTGTCTCGTAGCGATCCTTGTTATCTTGTAATTTTCGTTAGTCGCTTCTTGTAACCATAATTTTTATCTACGTGT
>JBGAFY010000060.1:0-9262 GCA_044226975.1 Rhabdochlamydiaceae bacterium | reverse complement strand
GCTTCCTTCAGGCATGTTGAGGGAAACTTCTGCCATCAGAAGACCGGTAGCTGCCATAAAGGCCCAAACAGCTATAGTAACAGCAACAGCTGGGAAAAACCCTGCCTGCGCCGTAGCGAGCGGTATGCCTAGCATCCCCGCTCCGATCGTGGTCCCAGCGATCATCAAAGTGCCGCTGAGGGTTTTAAAAAAAATGTTACTTCGTTCCATATTGATGTATGTTGTTAAGTTGAAAAATCAAAAAAATGTGGGGGAAAAAAATAAATTAGCCTCTGGGGAGGCCGTGATGGTGATGGAACGAAATAGAATGTAAAGAACAGTTCATGCGTAACATAATGTCTTTATGATACGAGAAACAGGATTATGACGTCAACTTTCAATGTAAAAGTCACCCCCCGCTCTAGCAAAAATGCCATCATTGGCTGGGAAGAAGGGGTCTTAAAGGTCCGCCTGCGGGCAATTCCTGACAAAGGAGCAGCAAATGAGGCGTTGATCGATTTTCTAGCTGAAGAGCTGGACCTTTCTAAGTCTGAGGTGAAAATCCTTTCCGGGCACACGAGCAGGATCAAGCGGATAGAGGTTGCTCTTGAGCGCGAGGAGCTTCTGAAGCGCCTCCCAATTAAGTGACATACTCATAAGGCAAAGCAGAGAATTCCATCAGCACAGAGGAAGATGGAGGCACAGAGAACACAGAGAAAGAGAGTAAAGTTGCAGCGTAAACGTCTGCAAAATACCTCACCTTTTATTTATTCGCAGACGTTTTCGCTGCGACAATTTTATTTTCTCTGTTCTCTGTGCCCATCTTCCTCTGTGCTGATGGAATTTTCTTTCTTCTTCTCTAACTTAAGGTTAGACGCGGAAGATGAAAAATAACGCGAGGAAGATCCCGGTCGGGATCAAAGCAGCAAGAAAGAGGTACCAGGGAGATACTCCGCTTCTAAAATGCCTTTTCAATAAAGATTGGCCGACGGGATTTGGAGCATTTGCGATCACAGTCAATCCCTCCGCCAGTAACGCTACCGCTGACAATGATATACTTGATAGATTCGCTCAAATTGATAGCAAGCTCGTAAGATAGGTAATGGTCGCATTGTCATTGAACGCCGTCAATACCATGCCAATGTCATCATGTAGAATAGATTGACATTTTCTAACAACGGCGTGATCCACCACCTTGCAATCCTCCATGTTGATCACAATTCCTGCAAGGAAACATCCCGACGAGGAGTGGTCGTTTGATGTTCAATGGCGACTGATACCAATGTGTTGCCTTATGGAAACCTAAAAACATCAAAAAAGATCCAATTGTGATCTCAGGATAATGGGCATTAAAAACAACCCAGAACATGAGAAAGACATGGACAATCGACATCCAAAAAGGTATAGGACCTTTTTTATCCTCATATTCTTCTAGAGAGACTGTCCGTTTTTGCATGCCCTTTAACTCTTTACGGAAGAGCCACCAATACAGCCCATTTGCAATGACGATCCCTATAATAACTTTCCATCCAAACATCGAGAACATGTTGAGGGAAGTCCAGTTCCATAAACGTGCGATGATCAAAACGGGTGGAGAAGCAAAATTTGTGAGCAATCCACCTACTGAAATATTGACAAAGAGCAAAGCAAGAGTCGCATAAGAAAGCGCCTTTGAAGGCTTTAAAGCATAAAATCTGCGGTCTAAAACAACTGCGCACAGTGTCATCGCACCTACTTCTGTGATAAAAGACCCTAACAAGGGTCCTAAAGTCAATATTGTAATCCACCAAGAAGCCACTGTGTTTCCCAATAGCTGTGCAACCGCATGGACCCCATATTCGGCGAGCTTAACAATAGGACGCGTGGAAGCTAAGGTCATGATCACAACAACGAAAATGGGCTCGATGAAAGACCTACCCTCTAAATAATTGATCGCTATCCCCCAATCGTAAAAACAAAAGATCACAATCAGAAGAGGAACAACCCATAATCCAAAAATAATCTCCACTTCTCCTAGAAAACTGAGAATTTCCGCCCAAAAGCTTTTACCTGGAGGCAATCCTTTAAGACGTTGTCGTTCATCATTCTTGTGAGCGACCTTTTCTGCAAGATGTGTAAAAAAGTTGGCGAACAGAGTATGAATCACAGCTGCAAAGAAAATCATTGTGGTCAGGATCCGGAAAGGAGTCATCAAAGCTGCTTCATGTTGGAATACTTCATTCATCATGCGCTTGGCACCCAATCTGTAGATTTCATGATCTTAGCTCCTTTTTCACGCATAGTGCCAAAAGCTTCTTCCACATCGCCTTCTTGAAGATTGATCCCTCGGCATGCATCTTCAAACACAGTCACCTTGTAGCCAAGATCAATAGCATCAATTACAGAATAAAGAACACAGTAGTCCGTTGCAAGTCCGACAATTGCGATCTCATCTACTTCATTGGAGCGTAAATGTTCATCAAGGCCTGTTGACTTTCTCCTAGCATTATCGAAAAAGGCACTGTAGCTATCTATCCAGGGGTCAGTCCCCTTGTAGAAACTGCTTTCAATTGCATCTTTGTTCAGACCAGGGGCAAGCTCTGCTCCTTTTGTGTTACGCACACAATGCACTGGCCAAAGGATCTGGAGAATTCCACGGACATCCACAATATCACCGACATTCTTACCAGGATGGTTGACTACAAAACTCGTATGATCGTTTGGATGCCAGTCTTGAGTGGCTACGATCAATTTAAAATGAGGGATCATGCGATTGATAATCGGAATGATCTGATCACCCTGAGGAACGCCTAAAGACCCTCCAGGCAAAAAATCGTTTTGTACATCGACAATGATCAATGCGCGCATTTAAGAACTCGTTTTACGTTTGATACCTTCGATCATGTTCAACTTTTTAACAAAAAGAGTATGCTCTAATCCATAAAAATACCGTTGTGGATAGAGGAAACGGCGCATTCCCGGCTGAAAATGTTCCAATTGTTCTTTGACCCTCTTCTGAATTTGGGGCAAAGAAGGATGTTGATATACGTTCTTTACCGAACGCAAGATTGGAACCAAGAGGTCTTCAAAGGCCATATTTTCATCAATTGTCTTTTGATAGTGAGGTTCGTACGTATCGACAATTGTCATGGGAGTTGGAAGCGGGCTATAGACATCATATGCTGCATCAGCAACAACAAGTCCAGACTTATCAAAAAAACGGCGTACTTGCAGAATTCCTGGATTGGTCATCTTGATCATCTGCTCTGAGAGCTTAACACGGTACTGCCACTGTTTATCATCCCCTTGCACGGCGGATAGTTTGTAAACGCCATCGAGGGCCGGCTGATCTTTTGCCGTGACTAAGTTCGTCCCCACTCCCCAAATGTCGATCTGAGCCCCTTGGCGTTTTAGGTCGTTAATGATATATTCATCAAGCTCATTGCTTGCCATGATCTTTGCATTGGGAAATCCTTCTTCATCTAGGAGCTTGCGGATCTGGATGCTCAAATAAGCAAGGTCGCCAGAGTCAAGGCGCACGCCTAACATTTCAGCACCAGAGGCAGAGCGCTTCTTGACGACATCGATCGCTTTGCGCACTCCTCGAAGGGTATCGTATGTGTCTACGAGGAAAATACAATTTTGCGGCATTACTTCTGCAAAAGCATCGAATGCATCTTTTTCTTCATCAAAGGCCATAATCCAACTGTGTGCATGCGTCCCTTTCACAGGAATTCCAAAAATTTCTGCTGCTAATACGTTAGAGGTCGATTCACAACCGCCAATGTATGCTGCACGCGCGGCAGACAGCGCTCCATCGATGCCTTGAGCGCGACGGAGCCCAAACTCAACGACAGGGTCTGGCTTTGCAGCCCAACAAATTCTGGAAGCTTTTGTTGCGATGAGCGTTTGAAAGTTAATGATATTGAGAAAAGGGCTCTCGAGCAATTGGGCTTCAATGATAGGGCCTTCTACACGCAGGATTGGTTCGTAAGGGAACACAGGAGTCCCTTCAGGCATCGCGTCAATATCGCAAGTGATCCTTAAAGTGCTCAGATAGTCCAAGAATGCAGTTTCAAACATCTCCTTCCCATCGGGATGTTTCAACGTGGCCAGGAAGGCAAGATCACTGCTAGAAAAGTGAAAATTGCGGACATATTCCATTGCGATCTCAAGTCCTGCAGAGATCGCGAACTCACCGCCAAAGGGACGTCTGCGAAAGAACAAATGGAAAGCAGCCCTTGTTTGCGTCATCCCTCTCTTCCAAAAGCCATAGGCCATCGTCAGATGATAAAGATCGACGAGCAGCCCCCAAAGAGTGGCCGTACATGGAAGATAAATATCCCTCTTTATGCACTCTTTCCATCCTTCGTAAGGTTAGCTTTTTTTTCTTCTAGAAGCTCTATTTGTTTCTGCAGCTCAGCGATCATCTTCAAATGCAACTTTCATCATAATAAGCCCGGCGCGCTTCATCAAATCTGTTTGCTTCGAACTGCCATCGGTCTGCATTATTTTTATCATGAGCGGCTTGAGAACGATGTTTGAGCTGCTGATGCCTTAACTTCTCAATTTGATTGTCGATATCTAAAAGATCATCTGACCCATCCGCAAAAAGAGGGCTACAGAAAAAGACAATCGCTAACATGTTTATAAACAAAGACTTAAACATTAGACCCTCATTTGTTGCTGTGTTTGATCTCTCTTGCTGTAAAATGAGATAATTATTGTAGCATAGCACCATGCGTTTTTTTATAGGCCTGATTTTAGTAAAACCATCTTTTTCCATACGTCAACGTGGGGTCTTCCTCCATTTTGAAACACAAAATGAGCCAAGCGCATGTCGGCGACTACATCGTTGTGCAGAAAACATACTGCTCCTTAACGTGTTGTTTGTGGATACAAATAGGATTGTTCTTGAAGAGATCTCAACAACGGAAAACAAAGGCTCTTGAAAGAATGGATACAAAAAGGTTCTCCTGGAGCCACTGCGTGGTTGATCTATGAGATCGATACAGAAAATGATCGCCTTGTCGAATGCTTTGCCCCAGCTGAACGGCGATGGGTATTCCTCGATTCTTCCACCCAATTTTTTCCACGCTTGCTCAGCCTTTCCTTTGACAAAATCGCTGATACTAAGAGGCGTAAAATTGACCCTGCCCCAGCTCTCGGTGAAAACGACCATCGTAAAATCTGGAATCCAAAGATCTCAAAAGAAGGGCAATTAGTTACTAATCCCGCAACAACAGCATATTGCGCACAATGGCCTGACGACACCACTCGACTTGCCGGTTGCAAAATCGAAATGTATTTTGATGAAGAGAGAAAAGAGTTTCCTTTTCCCGTGTGGCTTGAGGTCTCCAATGGCCATTACACAATGAAAATGCAAGTGGTTGATTCTGGCTCTAACATGAATTCTAACTTCCACGGGTCGATCCCTCATCGCCCACCTGTTTTTCTTGCTCCACCAAAATTCCATAATAATACATTAACTCTATCAGTGGAACTGCCCCGTGAACACGACACTCTCTCTGTTTGCGCCATCCCTATCGATGCCCCTTCTCAAGCTCCGATCCCCCTTCCTTTCACTCTTTCTCTGCCAACTGAAAAAAAAGATGCTGAGATTGTCTTTGATCAGGACACATTAAATTCTCTTATGCAAAAAAGTCTTAGCTATCGTTTCACCATAACTGTCGACGAATATCCCGACGTCTATACAGAGAGCCCTTTTGTCTTCACTCCTTGAACCTGTCCGGATAAAAATTTTCGTCGATTTTCAGGATTATTTTGGCCTATTCTCAAAAAAAAATATTAATAACATTATATTTTAATCTAAATCATTAATAATCAACAAACTTACTTCTTATTACACTCTTTTAGTTTGATTTTAAAACTATTTTTTTATAAAATTAAAACAGTTAAAATCAATATTATTAAAAAAGGTAATTATATTATGTCAGTCCCAACTTTCTCTCCTCATATTTTCTCAAGAAGTTCAACAAGCTTGCGAAAGCCATTTTGAACAAAGCACTCCAAAAAAAACGGGAAAGTTCTCCTATATCTCTCCAAACGACTATGGAAGAGAAATCAAAACGTTAATGTACTGCAAACCAGAGGCTAATTTCAGTAAAGATTCTCATCGAGATCTGAGCAAGATCGCTCAAATTGAAAACTTCGCAATCGTTGATTCTACCACAGTATATTCCGTGCGTGATGTCAAATTAGCACGAAAAGATGGAAGCATTTTAGAAGCATCCACTTCGGGAAAATTAACAGAATCTATAAAGCGAAGTGCAAAACGTTCCATGTTTCTTAAAAACCATTCCAGCATTCTAACTAAAAGTCCTTATTTTAAAAATGGTTCATTAGGGAATGTAGCGGGAAATAAGCTCCAAAGAAATGTCCATGATCAAATAAAATCTAACCAAGTCAAAGAATCGAGGATGTACTATGAAGGTGGCGCTGTTTTTCGACTGACCAATACAGAAGGAAAACAAAAAATACTAATCGGCGAAGATCTCATCACAATCACACACCAGACACTAAGGCAAGACCAGTTTTTTAAACAACTAACTAAAAATACTCCCTCTTATTTAACTGAAAGTTTGATCTTCAAGGGACAGGATACAATCAGCCAAATGTATTTGTCTGGCAAGATCCCTGCAAAAATCGGTGAACTCTCTAGCTCATTTTATACGCATCCGGATGATACATTAATCCTTTCTATTCTTAATGAAATGCTTGCAATGGGATTGATCAATAAAATTGATCTTTCTAATGAACAAGAAGTATCATCTGCTCGTGAAATGGCCGCTAATTATTATGGACAACGTCGATTTGTCAAAGAGTTTCTCATTCCAAACGAACTTCAATGCGATGTGCAAGACATTGTCGAGGTTCCACATACTGCTTATCATCTCGATGTTTTGATGACCCCAGGACCTAATGGCAGCCTATTTGTGCAGGACTATGAAGAATCTTTAAAGCTCCTAAAATTAATTGAATCTAATGCACTATCTTTAAATCTAACCAAAAATGATTTAACAATTTTAGGTCGTTTAATTGAAGAAACTTCAATACTGCAAAAAGACTTAGGCGATTTAATGCTTAAAAACAAAAAAATCCTTGAAGAATCTGGTTTTCATGTAATTAAAACCCCAGGCGCATTTTTCAGTTCTAAAATCGAAGAAAGAACATTTAATGGCAAAATAGAAAAGTTCTCTGAAAGCGTGAATTTCCTAAACTGTATTTCGGGATATTCAAATACAACTGGTCATTTCTACATGGCAGTTCCTGGAACATCTATTGGAGATAACTTAGGGAAAGTCTTAATGGATGCGTACGTCGAATTTCTCAACAAAAACTCCGAAAACCTTGCAGTTTACTTCATTGGAAAGGACGCTAAAAATCCTGATAATTTCACTGAGGTTATGGACAACGTTAATCGCCTCACAGCAAAGCTTGGCCCTCATTGCCTAAGCTTTGAGCTTGCAACAGCGCCTGTGACAATTTAATCGCTATCACTCCGGAAAATCTTGCTAATTATAGTCGGATTTTCCGGAACTATAACATGCCCGGTCAAAAAATTTAGACCGATTTTGGTGTATAGGAATAAATAGCACGCAAAGGCAAATGGTCTGAAGGACCACTTTGGGCTTTTGTCGCGATATGCTCGATCTCTGTAGAAGCGACTGAAAGGCCAGGAGCAGCTGTTGATTTTTTCACGAGTTGATAATCGTAGCGAACAACGTTAGCCTCACGGGGGCCTTTAGACCACTCAGGAGTGCCCCATGCAACTTTAGGATTGGGCTCAACAACCTTCTCTCCGTGTTTCACGCCATAAAAAAAGCTTTCTAAGCGCTCTTTGATGAGAAATACAATTTTATTTGCTTGAGGCCCATTGTAAGAACTCGCAGTAGGCTCGATCAAGTTTGTATTTTCAGCATTAAGAAAACGCGGGCTACCTTTTTGCCTTTCTCCAGTAACTGCATCATGGTCATGAGCAAATGCATCAATGAAATGCTTATTTATGAATGAAAGGGTCTTGAGTTCCAATTCATTGCGCTTGCCGTTGATATTAAGAGCTGACACATTGAGATCTCCCATCAAAAAATCGCCAATTTTTGTACGACCATTTTTTTCTCTGCTGACATCTCCTAAATTGTCTTCTTCCATCCATTTTACAATTTGGTCGAGTTGTTGTTGCCGTACTTCCGCGCGTTGTTTGCCATGGAGCGCTTGAAGATGGGTATTGTAAATGTTTGCAAAGGAAAGCTTGCCCAATTGCACACGAAGGCCTAAAAGTCCTCTTGTAGACAATTTTTCTGGACCAATGAGGTTGTCAAAGCGCCGGAATGAGACTTCTTCAATTGGATATTTGCTTACAATTACCATCCCACTAGACAAGCCTGAAGCATGAGGCGCAACACTGTGGATTGTGTAAGGGTACCGCTTTTTTATTTCTTCGCATAAAGCCTGTGCAGCGTTGTGATGAAATGCTTCTTGAAAACAGATGACATCAGGTCCGTCCTTTTCTTCCAAAAGATGGCTTGCTATTTCTTTTGCTCTTTCCACCGGCGGCCTTAAATCCCCTACAATGGATGTCGCTTCATAGGTGAATCCAAGATTATATGTTCTAAAATCTAATCGCCCTTTGAAATCTGAAATAGGAGCAGTTTCATTAGAAGTGTCGATCGCTGAAATATAGGGTCGTTGAGAATGTCCATAAAGATAAAAAGGGAGGGCCGCTCCTACAGCGAAAATAGCAAAAGGCATTATTAGAACACACGCAACAGCGCTGCCTCCACGGACCCCAAGATCTTTGATGATATTGCCTTTATTTTCTCCCGGCATTGGTTGAACTACCCTGCCAAGAAATTGAAGAGACTTTCTCCATGGGTATAAAAGCGTATTTTGGGCCACAGAATATATCGATGCATCTTTAGAATGAGCTGGAAGATGGGTGGAATACTTCGTTTGTGGTTTCAACTTTTCAAATGAGGCGCAATAATGTTCTTCACTCCCCTTGTACCAAAGAGCTGCCTTCTCTGGAAAATCTTTAATTGACATATCACACCTTAAAAACGTCTTAATTATTAATGTTATTTTGCAATAATTATATCATTTTTCACGTTAATTGCAAAAGCTTTGCTTTTTTAATAACTACATCAACGATTAGATGCATTAAAAAAAGTTTTGCGCCACTGACAACAACATAAACTATATAACCTTGACCTAGAGCTGGACTCAGTATAAACTTCTTCAACTAATTAGTAGGTTAAAAAATATGTTCCAAAATCGCGTTTTG
>JBGAFY010000059.1:0-7774 GCA_044226975.1 Rhabdochlamydiaceae bacterium | reverse complement strand
GGCGATGCGCGTTGCATACTTTTCTGCTCCCCCCATTTTGTTTAAGGAGCTTTTCAATATCGCGATTGGCTGCTCAGAAACCATTTTTTCCTTCTTGGATGACGATATTGCTGCCTTGGAACTGGATGTCGAGATCGAGCTTGTGTTCCTCAGAGGTGTACAGTTGCAGTCGGTTCATGTAACTGCGGAAGCGGTTGCGCAAGTATTCTTCGCGCAAAGTCGGTTGCATTTGGCGGATATCTTCGTCAGAGACGTCGGACATCAAAGTTGAGACGTAGCGGTCTTCTAAAGTGCGCGGGTTAATATACTGAAGGCTCCAAGTTGGCTTTGCCCCATCATTGCGTTGTGTGACAATGACAGCGATTTGCAGCATGTCGCGGACAATATGGACGAAAAGTCTGTCGGCGCCTTTTGCATAGAGGGGAGTTGTGATCAAGTTAAGTCCATTGACCTCTTTGAGAAAATCGCTTGGCAGAAGGTGGCAATTAGAAGGGTTTAGGGTGCTGACATATTCAGGGGGGAAGAATAGAGCGACTGGAAGAGGGTTTTCAATTGGGAGCAAATTACATCGGAGAAAATCGATGCGTAAATTTTTTGCCTGGGGATCATTTATTTCGATCGGGGCATCAGAGATAACGGGAAGGCTTACTTGTTTCCATGCGTCTGGGACAAAGAAGCTGACAAGGTCTCCAGCTGTGCCATCGGCATTTTGGGGGAGTGCGTCGAGCTGGGCTTTGGTAATGTTGTTGAGGTTGAACGTCAGTTTGACCCCTTTTGCCTTGAGGTGTTTAACGACCTCTTCAGGACCACTAACGGTGAGGGTCAGTTGATAAGGCCAAATATCGACAAACTGATAATGTGTGATGACGACAGGAATTTTCTCGCTGACAAGCTTTGTCATCCTTAAGATAAAACTTTGGTGAGATACGCGGGAGATCCCTTTTGAGAGGTCTATCTCGGAGTTTAGGGAGACTAGGTTTTTCTTGGAGATAGAGACGATCCAATCATCAGGCTTATCGCTGGCGTCGATCACAATCTCAACGTCGCCTGAGGTCATTTCATCTAATAGCTCTTGATTGCCCACTAAAGTCAAGGCAATGCGGCGGGCAAGCATTCCGTTGCTTTGCAGGCCATCGACAGTTTTTCCTTGGGGAACATTGATCACGCGGACTGGGACATTGGTCAAAGTGCGTGTTGTCGTTAATGAGTAATTGACCATCATCCAGACGATGACTGCTAAAACGATAGAGATGAGCTTCCGTTGCCAGTTGGAAAGGAAAAAATCTTTAATAAAGGTCTTCATCGTTTGAACCATTTCAGCATGTTATATTTGCTCTCTTCAACTGTTTCTTCAACTGGGGTGAACAAACTGCGGAGGATCCCTTTAAAGCGGTCGACCTTGACTCCTCGAGTGATGATCCCTTGACGCGCGATCGATACTTTTCCAGTCTCTTCCGACACGACCACGATTAGTGCGTCAGTCGTTTGGCTGAGCCCGAGGGCGGCGCGGTGGCGTGTTCCCATAGACCTAGAAAGTTGTGTGCTTTCTTCAGCTAAGGGCAAAATGACCGCAGCTGCGAGGATTGTTTGGTCGCGGATGATGACCGCACCATCATGTAAAGGAGTTGTGGTCGCGAAAATGGATTCAAGAAGCTCAGAAGAAAAATGAGCATCGAGGCGAACAGCCTTATTGGCATATTCTTCGAGTGAGTCCTCGTTTTCAAGGACAATAAGTGCGCCTATCCTTTTTTCAGAAAGGCGGTAAGTAGAAGTGGCTAATTGGTCTAAAAATTTGTCAAAAGCACTGATCTCACGGCTGCGCTTTCCTTTGAGGCTAAGCTTAGAGAGGGCCATGCGCAGTTCAGGTTGGAAAATAATCAGGATTGCAATTACAGCGACATTGGCAAACAAGAGCATCAGTTTATGCAGGATGGGGAAGTTCAATAACGACGACGCTGCGAACATCAATAAGAAAGCAAACACACCAAGCACCAAGTCCATTGAGCGCGTATTCCAGAAAAACGCCAGTAAGTAATTCACAGCAATGGCAATGATGACGATTTCAACGAGAGGTGTGAATGAGTAAAAAATGTTCATAGGCCTCGCAGAAGCAACTCTCGATATTGTATGGATCGAGCTAGTTGCTGACAACTATTCTGAACGTTGTAATGTAAATATTTTTAGATTGTTCTTTGGGAACCCTACGACGGCTTGATAGCACAGCAACAGATGGTCCACACCGTTCATGGCTCGGTGCGGCTTTTTTTCTTTGGGTAGTTTGAACGTCATAGCGATCTTGTCCTTGGATACGCCCGTTTCCCATGGGAACAAAGTTTTTTCAATGGGAGCCTTGATGATACTTGTAGCCCAATACATCGAAGCTAAGTCGAGCCAATGGTAAGGCCATTCTAGATCTTCCTGGATATCGGGATCGATCAGCTGAGAAAAAAAGATCCGGTCAAATGAAGGGTTCTGACAAATGAAGACTGCCTGGCCTCTGCGCACGTCTTTTTCTGCAAAAAGATGTTTAATGTCATTGGCGACGATTTTTTCTTCCTTACCCTTTGAAACCAACTCCCAGGTGAAGCCATTCACTTGCAAGCTTTCGGGATCGCTTTTTTCCCATATTTCAAGAGGTTGGAAAACAACAGTTTCATAAATTCCTTTAGATTCACCCGAGGTCAAGTCGACAAAACGGAGCGCGATTTCAATGACCCTGTGACGTCCGGGATGGAGACCATTGGTTTCTGTATCTAAAAAAATTCCAAGCACAGTGATTACTCTTTATTTCAATACCGGTTCGCAAACTAACAAGAGAGCGAAGAATTTTCAATAAATTTCTACCTATGTTAGGTTGAATTTTAAAAGGTGGGGGTAGAAATGGAAGTGCACACAGGGATTCAAGATAAGCACCGCGCTATCATATCAGAGCATTTGGCCAAGATGCTTGCAGACTATTATACATTATATTTAAAGACGCAAAATTATCATTGGAACGTTACCGCAAGAGAATTTTTTTCCCTGCACAAACTATTTGAAGGACAGTACGAGGACCTTGCAGAAGCAATCGATGAGGTAGCTGAAAGAATTAGAGCATTAGGGTTTTATGTGGATGCTTCACTTTCCGCCTTTAAAGCAGACTCGAGGATCAAGGAAGAGGGAAAGGTCCGTACAAGCGAAGATATGATAAAAAATTTACTTGATGGTCATGAGCTGATTGCAAGAGAGTTGAAGCACCTTTCCTCGCTTGCTGAAAGCCATTCTGACTTTGCAACAGTAGATATGATGGGGCGCAGGCTAAATGTGCATGAGAAAGCTGCCTGGATGTTGCGCAGTCATTTATAATTTAGATCATCCAGAGAGGGTGTCTAAGAAATAAGGTTCTGTCGATTTTCAGGGCTTTTTGAGCCAATTTTCAATTTTTTATTTGAGGGTAGTATATTGAAATTGATACAACCCCCAAATAAAGAATCGAAAATTGGTCAAAAATCCTCTGAAAATCGACGAACCCTTAATTATTAGACACCCTCTGAAATAGGGTTTATGCTATGCTCGTAACCCAAGAACATATCCCAGTATAATTTTTCGTCGATTTTATCGACTGAAACTTTTTACTGGGATAGGTTCAATTAAGGATAGGGCTATGGCATTTCCTCAACAAAAATTGCGTGAGATTGTCTTCCAGCTGTTATACAGCCATGACTTTTCTCAAACAGATGCATTAGATGATCTAGCGCATCTTATTATGGGGGAATTAACTCTGCCGCGGACGATCTTGAAGATCGCTCAGGAAAAGGCAACTGAGGTCTTGAAGTTTAGGGATGAGGCTGACAAATTAATCGAAGAAGCATCTACGGCGTATAAGTTTGAACGTATCCTAAGGGCTGAAAAGAATATTTTGCGGCTTGGTGTGTATGAGCTTTTACACCCAGATCTTGTTCCTGCTAAAGTAGCCATTGCAGAGTCGATCAGGCTTTGCCGGAAGTTTGCCTCGCCAGAGGGAGCCTCTTTTGTCAACGCAATACTCGACTCGATTTTTAAGAAACTGGGAAGCGAATCCGATGTTATCCTCAGCAAAGAGGGATCAACCCCTTAGCACGTACTCTACTTTCGGGATCGGTGGTCCCGCGCGTTTTCTTTTGGAAGTTTCAACCAAGGAAGATGCACGTGCGGCTGTGATTGAAGCGCGTAAGCAACAGGTCCCGTTCCTCGTAATTGGCAAAGGCTCCAACTGTCTCTTTGATGACCAGGGATTCGATGGTCTCATCATCGTCAATAAAATTTCTTATCTCCACCAACAAGACGCTGACCTCGATGTGGGGGCCGGATATAATTTTTCTCTGCTCGGTGTACAGACTGCGCGCAATGGTTGGTCAGGCCTGGAATTTGCTTCAGGGATCCCAGCAAGCGTCGGCGGTGCAGTGTACATGAATGCTGGAGCAAATGGTTCAGAGACGAAAGATTGCCTATTAGAGGTCTGTTATCTACACCCGCATGGTGAAGTCCAGAATTTTTCCAGAGATCAGATCGACTTCCATTACCGTTATTCTTCGTTTCAGAAGATGCAGGGCGCAATTTTGTCTGCCAAGTTCCATCTCACTAAAAAAGAGGACGCCCGTCAAAAGCAGCTCAGCATCGTGAACTACCGTACAAAGACCCAGCCTTATGGGGACAAATCAGCAGGATGCGTCTTTCGCAATCCTGAAGGGTTTTCTGCTGGCGCATTAATAGAAAAATGCGGGTTGAAGGGAGTGAAGTGTGGCGGGGCAGAAGTATCGACGCTCCACGCGAACTTTATCGTCAATAAGGCCCAAGCGAAAGCGCAAGATGTCTTAGACCTTGCAGAGCTCGTAGCGCGTACTGTCAAAGAAAAAGAAGGGGTCGAGCTCGATATGGAGATCCGCAGGATCCCTTATCGCCTCGAAAATGTGTCCTCATGATGCGCGCAGACCTCCATTGTCACACGACGTGTTCCGATGGTACCTTTTCTCCTAAAGAGATTATAGACCATGCCAAAGCCGTAGGCCTATCAGCTCTTTCCATTACTGATCATGACACAATCGATGCCTATCTTGTGGCCCTCCCTTATGCAAAAGAAGTGGGTGTTAAGCTCGGAGCAGGAATAGAGCTCAGCACTGTCTTCAATGCCCAAAATGTGCATGTGCTCGCCTATGATTTTCTCTTAGATAGCCCAGATCTCTTGCAATTCCTCGAACGCCACCGCTTAAGGCGTGTCATCCGCAATCGAGAGATCCTTCAAAAACTTGCGCAAAACAGAATGCTGATCACAGAAGAAGAGCTTGAGCTATCAAGAGGGCCAGGACACGCGATCGGCCGTCCTCACATTGCCCAAAGAATGGTTGCCAAAGGGTATGTCCGTTCTGTCAGAGAAGCTTTTGATAAATATATGGGTGAAGGGAAGAGCTGTTACGCAGCTGGGCCTGTCATCACCTTAGAAGAAACTTTAAAGATTGTCCGGTCTAGCGGTGGCAAATCTTTTATTGCCCATCCTCATCTCATTCGCCGGCGCCGCATTTTACGCGAGCTATTGAAGCTGCCCTTCGATGGCATCGAATGTTATTATGGCAACTTTCCTAGGGACGCCTGTGAAAAATGGGTCCACATTGCAAAAGAAAAAGGTTGGCTAGTGTCAGGAGGTTCCGATTTTCATGGAACATTAAGACCTGAAATTTCTTTAGGACGTTCGTGGATAGGGGAGGAGCTTTATAATACGATTTTTCAGAGGTCGTTGTGAGATACGAAGAAATTGTGCGGCAATTGAGCGAGCTGCATCATGGAATGCAAGAGCGGCCTAATTTGGCCACAGCTGAGTTCCTTGCAAACCATTTAGGACATCCAGAGAGGGCGTTTCCTACGGTCCATATTGCTGGAACAAATGGTAAAGGCTCTGTGTCCACTAAAATTGCGCGGGCATTAGAATATTCCGGTTACCGTGTCGGGCTTTTCACATCTCCCCATATTGTCTCTTATCGGGAACGGATCAGTATCAATCAAGAATGGATCACCGAACAAGAAGTTGTAGATGGTGTCGAGCGATTGTTTAGGCTGTGTCAGGAATTAAAGAGGACGGCCTTCTTTTTTGAAGTTACAACCTTTTTAGCATTCGAATATTTCCAAAAACATTGTGTCGATGTCGCAGTCATTGAGGCAGGTCTTGGCGGGCTTAATGATACGACCAACGTCGTAGTTCCTGAACTGAGTGTGATCACCACAATTGGAAGAGACCATATGGAGATCCTCGGCGATACCCTCGATGACATTGCCTATCAGAAAGCAGGGATCATAAAACCTTCCGTTCCCGTAGTGTTAGGCTCTTCTGCAGTGCGCACACCAATTCTCTTAAAAGCACAGCAGGTTGGCGCAGCCCTCTATGTTGTCGAGAAAGAACAAGGATTTTACGACAACGAAAATACAGCAATCGCAAGACAATCTTTAAAGCTCTTGCAAGAGAGTTTTGAGATTTCAGACGAGGCCATGGAAAAAGGTTTGGCCCACCGCCCAGCATGCAGGTTTGAGCGTCGAGGAAATTTTATTTTTGATGTCGCGCATAATCCTGAAGGGATAGCCAAAATGTTGGAAACGTTGGATGAAGAGCTCCCAGGCGTCAAGGTCCGCTGTGTAGTTGGATTCTCCAAAGACAAAGAAATTGCACCCTGTTTAGATTTGATCGCAGAGCGCGCAGAGCATATCTATTGCATATCCGCACCTACTTCTAGGGCGGCATGTCCTTTTATGCTGAAAGACCTTCTTATGAAAAGGGGGTATGAACGTTGCACTGCAAGCGAGAACGTTGCAGAGATCGTCCAGACGGCAGCGCGTGAAGCGCATGCCGCTGGAGATTTTTTAATTATTTGTGGGACCTTTTACATTATGGGCCCAGTATTTCAAGCTCTAGGAATGCCTGCAGACACTTCTGATTCTGTCAGGGCTAAATACAGAACATTAGTTACGCGTGAGCTCTAATATTTCCCCATACATCTGCTCGATCTCTTGATCTGTAGCATAATGTGTGGTCTCAACGCCGGCAGCAACTTCTTCAGCTGAGGCGAGGAGTGCCTGTATGGCGGGAATTTTTTCTGCAAACGGAAAGCGGGGATTACCGCCCAACTTTTCCAAATGCTTTTCAAAACGGTATTTAGCTGAACCCGAAAGAGCAAGATGGTCTTTCCGAGCATCAGACAGCCTTCCAAAATACAGCGCTTCCGCAATATCAAAAAGCTGCATCACTTGAGGTTCGACCTCTTCATCTTCCTGCCAACAGATCTCTTCCAAAATGTTCAACTGATTGATCGTTGTCCCGAGCACTTTCGGGTTTATGAGCTGGTCTGCTTCTCGGACCGATTTTTCTGCCAGTGCTATCACATGGCGATGTTCTCGCGTAGGGCGAGGATGGCGTGTCAAATATTCCCCAATCTTGCGTGAGATGACTGAGATCTCTTGTGCAACAGCTTGAGGATTTCCTGCTTGGACCAAAGATTGAAGCTTTTCTCTCTCTTCTTCAATAAGGTGTGTGTCCTCATTTTCAGAGATTGTGTCTAGATCTCCAAAAAGAGTAATAATTTTTTCATCCAGAGAATTCAATGTCTGGACGTGGTCTTGCTGAATGCTCTCAGCAAAAAAGTTAACTTTAAGCGAAGGCTTAACAACCGACTGTATAGAAGCTGATTGTTGGCGCATATTATGGAGCTTTTCTTGAGCACCCTCAAGTAGACCAGCTATCTCTGCGTGAGATAGTTTTCCCGCTGCTCCAGAG
>JBGAFY010000058.1:0-8672 GCA_044226975.1 Rhabdochlamydiaceae bacterium | reverse complement strand
ATAGCAAAAAAACTAAAAAACTGGGCGCCAAGCTCGACTATTGGCAACTTTGTCAAAGCGGCCAATGGAATGCTTGCTGGGTCCCCTTTTTGGAAAGCCTGCGCCAAAGCTGGCAAAGGAATTACCCCGAGAACAAGTATTTGCCAAATTACATAGATGAAAAAGGGAATAACGCTTCCAATGATGAGCGCTAATCTAAGTTTTTTACGATTGCGATCAAGATACGTTGCAAGACTAGGAATAACGATATGGTACCCGAAAGAAGTAATAATTACAGGCAAGGCAATAATCGATGCAGACCAATCGAAGTGCAAGAGCAATTGTGGCTCAATCTTAGACGGGAGAAAAATGATTAGAAGAGCATAGGACACACAGAGTCCAAGCATCAGGATCCGATTGGCGTAATCCACACCTTTGGTCCCAGTTGTCAACAATCCACCAAACAGCAAAGGAAGTAAAAAAGGGGTAATATAGGATGGAATTTCCCATCCGAAAAGGATGCGAAAACTACTTGCGATCAATGGGGAACACCCAGCGATATAAGCAGCAATTAAAGCGTATAGAAGCATCAGATACAGGACCCATCCAAGGATCCTCCCTTTTATTCCGAGAATGCGTGTGAGCAAAGAAAGGAAGTTCTCAGTTCCCCCATGTGCAAGGTGGACGTCGAGGAAAAAAAGCGCTGTTAACAACATCGCACCCCAACAAATGGCAAAAAACACAAGAGATGGGAAAAATCCTCCAAATGCAGTCACCGTAGGGAGTGCAAGCATACCCGCTCCTACGGTAGTGCCGCAGACAAGAAGAATAGCGCCAAAAAGGCGAGAAGTAAGAATGTTCATGGTTTAGGGATAAAAGGTAATTGTAACATGCTAGAAATTTGGAAAAAGAGGACGAATAGGGCAAAAGCGAGAATGCTTAACAACGCCCCTTTGCCTCCTGGAATTTGATAAGCTGATGTCATTCCTTTAAAATATCTTCCGATCCACACCATAGATACAGGCAGGATTCCAAAAAGGATTACCGCGCAAACACCGCCAGCAAAGTTCAAGGCCTTAAAAAACAATTGAGGATAGGCAATTGACAAAAGTAACGGGGGGATAAGCGCAATTGTACAAAGAGCTTTATTTTCTCGTCTTCCGGCAGGGATCTTCAATCCATCGGCCAGAAAATGCACGAGGCTCAACGACTGCGCTAAAAACGATGTCAAAATAGCAAAAAAGGCCAATGCTTGGGCACTGCTGCTAACTAAAGATGTCCCCAAAATTCCCGCTAATGATTGAGATGCTTCCTGATCGTTCTTTAAGCTATCAACGATGCCGGATGGACCTTCCCTAGGCACAATTCCTAGTACTACAAGCTGCCAAATTAGATAGATTAACAACGCAAATAAACTTCCGCACAAAATACTTGCCCTGACCCGCTTCAAGTCACCGCCCATATAGGAGGTGAGCGTAGGGATCATATTATGAAATCCAAAAGAGATCACAAGGACTGGTAGTGAATACAAGGCATAAGCAGGTTCAGTGCGCAGCCATAGACCAGGCTCAATATGGGGGATCGCAAAAAATACTAACGCAATATAAGCGATTATTTTTCCAGCCATCAATCCACGGTTCCATAAATCGACGGGCCTTGTGCCTAGATAAACGACATACCCAAAAAGACAAACAAAAAACGCGCTGCCGAGCCAATCGGGGAAATTCCAATTGAACATATACCGAAAAAATGTGCCGGCTAAGCTTCCACTTGCAGAAACATAGGCGACATTAAGAGAAAAAAACAAAAACAGATATAAGACCCAGCTCAAATACTGCCCTATGCGGCCTAAACTATGTTTGGACATAGAGACAATATTGACCTGACCAGGAAACCATCCGTTCACTTCAATTAAAAGAAGAGCCGTCAAGGTCATGAAAACCCAAGCAGCCATGAACATCAAGAATGAAGGGAAAAAACCTGACAGGCCAGTAAGAATAGGAAGGGCAAGCATTCCTGCACCAATACAGCTGCCTGCAATTAAAAGAGTGCCGCCTAGTACGCTTCCCTTGTTCTGAATGGTTTCTTCCATTAATCCTGCCTCACCTGCATCTTTTCAGCTATGCGGATTTCTTGACCAAGGCGTCCGAGCTCGTAACCTTCGTAATCGACAAATTTGAAGAAACGCTCAAAAGCAGGGATCGCTTTGGATACTTGTTTCGCCATCTCTTGTGCAATGAACCGATAAGTAGGATGTCCAGCGGCAGCGGAGCGCAATTCGCAAAGCCATTGCAAAGAACGCAAGTTGACGCGGAAATACCAGTGAACATTGTAAGCCATTGGAACTGCATATTGGGATTCTTCAGGAAATTCTTTTGCAAGCATGTCGTATGTTTTTTTTGCATCTTCCATTGCCTGATGATATTCCTCTTCCATCGGAGTTCCCCGTATTTCTTGCGGAACAAAATATCCAAAGTCGCATGTAAGAAGTTGTCTTTCTTGAGTTAAGATACGATGGCGGTGTAGATCTCGATACACTCCAAAGTCTGCGAGAATTTCGAAGGTAAACTCAGCGTGTTCTAATGCTCTTGGAGATTTGTGACGGCGGTTTTCGCGATGCGTTGAAGCTGCGTCGAGAATGCGGTTGAGCTCATCTTCAGAGAGCTTCCTACATGTTTTTTGAATGTCTAAAAGTCCCGAATCAGAATATTGGAACAATAGGCAGATGCCACCACGATAAATACTATCAGAATCGTAGCTGATCAATCGCACTCGGGTTCTACCATCATCAGCCTCAGGAGTCACCGCTGAGCCAATGCCTTTAATTCTCCTGATGTCAGTTCCAGGAAATTTGTGAAAGTCTTCTGATACTTATGGCCAGGTTCTGAACGCCTTATAAAAGAAGGGATAACTTTGCTTAGTTCTTGGTAGGCCTTTCTGCCTATGTCTTGCATTTCTGCAAGATTTTGTGAAATTGAAACTTTTGGATCAGGGGTCTCAAAAAAGCGCCCGTTATAAAGCCCCCATGTTTGTCAGAGCGCTTGCAGGAAAATTCCTCTAATTGATCCAAGACTTTGCTCATAACGCAGCAGAATAAGCAACTTTAGATACATCGTGTTCTTTAGGAAATTTTTTCCATCAATTCAGTGAGCGGGGGAACAAGCTTAGAACACGTCTCGAACAACATGTTACAAGCATCTAAATAAAGCTTCGCGATAAGCCGAAGTCATCGAATCGGCTCGCGGAAAAATAAATATTCACCATTTACTTTCTGATCGAAATAGATATAGCGTGTAGATTTTTTTTCTGAAAGGGAGCCTCGATCCTACAATCCTCGATGCTTTTTGACGCAAGCATTGAAATATTTTCAATGGCGAGATGTGCGCCGCCGAGCTCGCCAATAGAATCGTCTCCCATAACCATCTAGATCCGATCATAAAAATTTTGAGCTTTCTTGATCGCCATAATTTGATCTTCAATTTCACTGATCATCAGCATCATTTGCGGGGACAAGAGCTCCAGCGATGGCGGAAAAAGCAGTCTCTTCATTTAAAATAAATTCTTTAAGAAGCAAAGAGCGCAGTCCCATGCTCGAACGAGAATACCGAGAAAAGAGAGCCCCCTTGATAACTTCAGGCAGGTTGCGCAGAACAAAGACATTGCTGGATATGCTAGAAACGTATCTTTTAAGAATTTTGGCTTGGTTTTCGTTAAATTCTTCGTAGTTTTCGATCATTCCTCTACCTCTTTAAGAAGCTTATACAAAAAAGGGACCTTTGATCTAACTTTATGATTTTTGGGCAAACTTGGCCAATTTTCTTTAATCGACTGAACTTTTTATGGGGATAGATTCAGAGGATTGCTCAAGCAACCACAAGAAATCTTAAATTCGAGCCTAAGGGTCTCATATTCATTGTGACTGATCAAGAGAAAAAACTTGTTCCATTTTTTTATGCAGGCTTTTAGGCACAGTTAGACTAAATAGATCAAACGACTACAGAGAATTTGAAATCAAAACAAGCTTCAAAGAACCAAAAAATCCTCTAAAATTGTTTAGTGGGATGGGACATTCAACTCAAATTAAAATTTTGACACGACTTTCTCTAAACGCTTTATTGAAGTTAATAACACTTGTTATTATACTCTCGCTATAGACAAACTTTTGAAAATTTAAAAAAAGACATTCAGCAATGTCGCCCGTTTCACTACCGCTAACTTCATTCACTTTGCACACGGACCCTTGCCAGAAAAGCTTTTTTATTCTCTTGATTTTCAAAAAAACTAATCTCACAAGGCCCACATAAGTTTATGAATATTTACACCCAAGCTACTCAAGGAATCCAAATGAGTTACCTGAAAGACTTCCAAAATCTGATCGCCAATCATGATTATCCTGCGTGTCTAAGGCTCTGGGAAGAATATTGTTCATCTGATGAAATCGACCCTCAAGAATTAGTGTTGATCCTCCGGGCGATCAAAGAATCCAACATGAATGAATCTTTCGGGCGCCATGTTGAAAGGATCCTCCCTTTATGGGCAAACCTCCCCGACGCTCCATTTAAACATGATGCCATTAAATTGATCTTTGATCTCCAGACAACTAATACCCCTTATCTGGCCGAATACGCGCTTGACTATCTTAAAAACCATTATCCTGATGACAAAAATTTCCCAGACAAGATCCGTTTAATTGGCCTCCGTTCTAGAGAGAATTTTCAAGGTGCTTTAAGCGGCTATGAGCTAATTACACATATGGCCAAAGGAAAATTCGTGTTCCATACTGGCGGATGGGGAGTGGGCGAAAGAATGCGTTCAAAACTCTTATCCCTATTCCAGATGATCATTTTCTGGCAATGCGTTTTGGAAGGCCTGATGAATTAGAAAAAAAAGCTAAAGACGATCCTCTTGCCGTAATGCACATGCTATTGCGCGATCTCGGCCCAAAATCTGCCTCTGAAATTAAAGATGAGCTGTGTGAACTCGTTATCCAACCCGAAGATTGGTCAAGATGGTGGCAGTTGGCTCGTACGAAGATGAAAAAAGACACCATGATCGAATCTCCTGAAGACCAAAAAGACACTTTTTCGATCCGACATCAACAAGTTTCTCACGAAGAACGTTTAAGCCATGCTCTTGAGAACAAACCCGATGCCGATACGTTGATCCAAATGGTGTATTCTTTCCTGAAAGATTTCTCCGAAGCCTTAAAAAACAAAGAGTTCAAAGCAAAGCTCTCTGCAAAACTCCAAGAAACTCTTTCTTACAGTGAAATCACCGACTCCCAAGAGTTGCAAATTCAATTTTTTCTCCAAGATCTGCACCAAGGTGAGAACTACCCTCACGTTGCTGATTTAATCAAACGACTCGATTCTATCGATGAGATCGTCAAGCAGATTGATATTCTTTCGTTTAAAAAGCGCGCATTAGTTGAAGTCCGTAAAAATCGACCCGAATGGAAAGAGATTTTCTTAAGGTTCTTGATCGTTCAAGGACCTAGCCCGCTCCGCGATTATATTTTTACTGAACTAATGAACGCTGACTGTGAAAAGGAAATCAAAGTCGAACTCGAAAAGCTTTGTGATTTTCCTGCTCGCAATTCCGATGCCTTCTTATGGTATTTCAATAAAGTCATCTCTAAGAGCCCCGTTCCTTTAAGTGATGAGCGAGGACTGTCCCGCTTCTTTGAGTCTTTCCTCATTCTTTTAAGCAATCTTGAACAGAATACTGAAGAGCGCAACACTGTAAAGAAAATGCACGGCATTCTCTCTGCTGGACGTTATGCTATTGTTCGTCAAGTCATGGCAACTGCTACGCTAGAAGAGGTAAAGGAATTTATCCTTCTTGCTACCAAGTGCCATTCGCTCAGCGATCATGACATCAAAATCTTCAATTCCCTAGCAGAAGTTGCTCATCCTAGTTTGGTAAAAGCTCGTAAAAAACACGATAAAGGACCAGAGTCGGACACTTTATGGACTACTCACGAAGGCTATCTCAAGCTTCAAGCCAGAATCCAACAAATAGCCACCGTCGAGACCGTGGAAAACGCCAAAGAGATCGAGGTTGCTCGTTCTCATGGTGACTTAAGAGAGAATGCTGAGTTTAAATCAGCCTTAGAAAAACGGGATCGCCTCCAAGAAGAACTAAAACGACTGTCTGAACAACTTAACCGTTGTCGTGTTCTAACTCCTTCGGATGTTTCAACAGATCGTGTTGACGTTGGAACAGTTATCGAATGCATCAACAAAAAAGGTCAGCAAGTCCTTTACACGATCCTCGGACCTTGGGATGCTGATACAGAGCGCATGGTTATCTCTTTCCAGTCAAAACTGGCACAAGAGATAAAAGGATTGCAAGTCGGAGAAAAATTTAAGTTTCAGGGTGACGAATTTACAATCCAGAAGATCCGTAATTATTTCGTAAGCTAGAAATATTATCCTCCTTCTGTTACGAAGAACTAAGAGAGTGTACGCAATTTAACGGTTCGTATCTATTTGATGATTTTTACTTTGCGTACAGGCTCTAATAAAGGATTTCTCAAAATGATGGAACTCGTCATCGCTAGCAGGAATGTCCATAAAATTCGTGAATATAAAGCCATTCTTAAACGCGTGGCGTCCTTTGATCTTCTCTCCATAATTGATTTTCCTCAGTACACTCCTCCAGAAGAAGGCATTATTTCCTTTGAAGAAAACGTTACAGCGAAAGCAATACATGCTGCTGAAACACTAAAAAAATGGGTTCTCGCGGATGATTCGGGACTAGTTGTCCCAGCCCTTGGAGGCGCTCCTGGCGTCATCTCTGCTAGATACGCAGGACAAAATGCTACAGACCGTGAAAATCGACTCAAGCTGTTACATGATATGCGCCATCTCCAAGATCCTCATCGCCAAGCGTATTTTGAATGCTGGATCGCTTTGGCCTCACCTGATGGGTTTTGCAAGACGGTTAAAGGGACTTGCGAGGGTAATATCCTCACTGAAGAAAGAGGGAACATGGGATTTGGCTATGACTCTATCTTTATCAAACACGAGTACAGCAAAACATTTGCAGAATTAGGCGAGGACGTCAAAAACGTCGTATCACATAGACGCAAAGCACTTGATAAACTCTTGCTACTTTTCGAAAATCTTCAGACGGCTCATTTAGAAACCCTCTCAACCATTCTTTAGAGACTGTCTACTTGCAATACTACATAGATGGCTATAACCTCTTCTTCAAGAAATCTAAAGCCACTCCTTCTTTTGAAAAAAAACGACGGTCTTTCTTAGAAGAGCTAAACGCATTAACAGAAGAAATGCATGGCGAAGTGATCATTGTTTTCGATGGGGAAAAAAGAGGTAATGGTGTTTTTCAAAGGTCTCACTTCAAAAATCTCGAAGTCATTTACACATCTTCAAACCAAACTGCTGATGAATACATCCTTGAATTTGTCTTAGCTCATCAATCCCCAAAAAATTTAACAATTGTCACATCAGATCGCGAGCTAGCAGGAAGATCTCGGCAGCTTGGCGCTGCAACGATGTCGATCAAAGAATTTGTGGCCTTTCTCGAAAAAAAACATCGCACTCAAATAAAAAGAGCAGCTTGTAGAGGGCCTGTGGAAATCAAAGAAGCTCCCCATCAATTCGCTAGACTGCTCAAGCTTTTTGAGGATAAGCTCCGCGACGTCATCGGTAAAGGCGATGAGGATTAAAAAAGAGAGAGAATTCCATCAGCACAGAGTGAGAAAGAGGCACAGAGAACACAGAGAAGAAAATTATTTCGCGATGCAACTGTCTGCGAATAAATAAGAAGTGAGTTTTTTTGCGGACGTTTACGCCGCAACAGAGTGTTCCTTGCTCGCTTTTGCGAGGAAGGAACTTTCTTACTCTGTGCTCTCTGTGTCTCTTTCTTACTCTGTGCTGATGAAACTAATTTAATCGCAGCCAGTACAGCTCATTTCAAGAGATGCGCTCTCTTCTATGCGCTCCTCTGGCTCTTGTAATGATTGGATCAAAGCAGCAATTTCATCTAATGTTGTGACACGGTGCATTCTGTCTCTTAATTCCTTAGCGCCATATACATTCTTCAAATACCAGCATCCAATGCGCCTCATCTCCAATATCGCTTTCTTTTCAGGGTGGTAGCGGCGTACTTCTTCAAAATGCTCATAGAATGTCTGCTTAAGAAGAGCAAAATCCCTTTCAATAGCTGGCTGTCCTGACAAATGAGAATAGATGTCCTCGATTATCCATGGATGCCCCATTGTTCCCCTTGCTACGAGAATTCCATCACAATTTGTATGCTCAAACATATGTTGGGCACTAGCAGCATCGAAAATATCACCGTTACCAAATACAAGAATCTCTTTTGCTGCAGCCTTCGCTTCACGAATGGCATCCCGGTTAGCAAATCCTCGATAGGATTGCATGCGAGTCCTGCCATGGATGGTGATCAATTTTGCTCCGGCTTGCTCGGCTACTCTGACAATTTCAGGAGCAATGTTCTCATCTTCTTCCCAACCGATCCGTATCTTTATAGTTACAGGCACTTTGACGGCTGCGACCATGTTAGATACAATTTCGCCGATCAATTGAGGATTTTTAAGAAGTCCTGACCCGCTGCCATCTTTAGTGACTTTATCGACTGGACATCCGCAATTAAGATCGATGACATCGAAACCCAATCCTTCGACTATTTTTGCACAAGGCCCT
>JBGAFY010000057.1:0-7974 GCA_044226975.1 Rhabdochlamydiaceae bacterium | reverse complement strand
CTCGAAAAATTGGGGAGGCTTGATTCTGAAGCACCCAAAGAAAAACTCGCAAAAGAACAAGACATCGAAGAAAAAGAGGCGATCAAAAAATTGTGGCTCGTCGCAAAAGGAATGCCGCACAACAAAGTCTTAAAAAGAATCAAAGAAGATCCTGATCTTCGCGCAGAACTCGACAAGCTCGACACGTATTTTTATAGTGAGGCCAACAAAGAAGAGCGTGCAGAGGCTCTCGCCGACCTTTTCATCATTGTCGATGAACGTTCAAATGAATTTGAGCTTACCGACAAAGGGATCCAAGCCTGGGACACAGCTTCAGAAAAGGGTCAGTCAAAACAAGATGATTTCGTCATGTTCGATCTAGGACATGAATATGCCTTGATCGACGACAACCATGATCTTTCTGAACAGGAAAAACTCCAGAAAAAAGTGCAATTACGTGAACAAGATGCCAGCCGCAAAGAACGCGCCCACAATTTAAGACAACTTTTGCGCGCACAACTCTTGATGGAAAAAGACGTCGATTACATTGTCGATGCCGATAAAATTGTCATCATCGATGAGAACACAGGACGTCCGCAACCCGGTCGCCGTTTCTCAGATGGACTGCATCAAGCGATCGAAGCAAAAGAAGGCGTTTCCATCCAGGGTGAAACACAGACCTACGCGACGATCACCTTGCAAAACTATTTCCGCATGTATGAAAAGCTCGCAGGGATGACAGGTACTGCAATGACCGAAGCGAACGAGCTTAAAGAGATCTACAAGCTCGAAGTTCTCGCTATCCCTACGCACCGCCCTTGCTGTCGCGCAGATGCCCACGATGAGATCTACATGACTGAGCGAGAGAAATACAATGCTATCCTCAAAGAAATTATCGACGTCCATCAAAAAGGACGTCCGATCCTGATCGGAACTGAATCTGTTGAAATTTCTGAAAAACTCTCCCGTATCTTAAAGCAGAATCGCCTCGAACATACAGTTCTCAATGCCAAGAACCATGCCAGAGAAGCTGAGATTATCTCACAGGCTGGCCTCCGTGCTGCGATCACTGTCGCTACTAACATGGCGGGACGAGGAACAGATATTAAGCTCGAAGCTGGGGTAGCTGATATTGGCGGCCTTCACGTCATTGGTACAACGCGCCACCAATCGCGCCGTATCGATAGACAGCTGCGCGGCCGCTGCGCAAGACAAGGAGATCCAGGATCTTCCAAGTTCTTCGTCTCTTTTGAAGACTCGTTGATGCGCCTATTCACTTCTCCTGGCATCACAGCCTTCCTGCAACGCTTCCGTCCTCCAGAAGGCGAGCCTATCTCCGCAAAGCCCTTAAATGCCGCTATTGAAACAGCGCAACAACGCGTCGAACAGCGCAACTTCACAATGCGTAAACACACATTAGAATATGATGACGTGATGAACAAGCAACGCGCAGAGATCTACTCTTTCCGCAACGAAGTCTTACATACTGAAGACACCCTTGCAATTGCAGAAGATATTCTCGAAAGCTTATGTCACGACATGGGTCATTCCTTCCTCTCTAATAAAACAGAAGGCAGCTCAAGTATGGACGCCTTCCGAGAGTGGCTCATCACAAACTTCCCAGTGAACTTTGAGAATCGCGAATTTGACGACGAATATGCTCAACCAGAAAATATTTTAAACCTCTCGGTCGAACGGGTCTTGGGAGCATTCCGTCAAAAGATCAATATTGAAAAGGAATCTGTCGAGAAACTGCAGGTTGCTATGTACCCTGGAGTTCAAGACGTGCCCGTCAACAATATCCTTTCTGAAGTCATTCGCAATATCTTGATCCGCTCCATCGACCGCCTCTGGCAGGAACATCTCTCTCACATCGATCACTTGCGCAGTGAAGTGCATTTGCGCTCAATCGGCCAAAAAGACCCGCTTGTGGAGTTCAAACATGAGGCGTTTGCCCTGTTTAGCAGCTTGAGCATGCGCATTAAAGAAGAAATTGCACATGCGCTCTTCCGATTCTCCATCATGCTTCCTAAACCTAAAGAAACTCTTTCAATCCCTAATGAAGGGGCAAAACCGCGGCCTGCTGGGAAAGGATTCAAATTTAATCTTTCCTCATTTAATCCAACAACTTAATTAGAAACATTACTCCTGTAATTTAATTGCAACTATAACTATAATTGCATAATTAATGCAGGAGTAATAACATGTGCTTTAAAAAATGGATATTACCTTTAGTTGGTATTGCACTCACCTCACAAATATTCAGCACCTCTCCAAATCCAGATAAAATCGAAATGTCACAATTTACTGAGGAATCAATTGAAGTACAAATTCGAGAATGCAGAATTAATTTACAACCCCTCGCATCATCGAACCCGCGCATTTTAAAAATGTACGACGAATCCGCTACTGAATGGCTCAGTTATTATCAAGAAACAGATAATAATTTTGATTTGCCACTCCTACTCAAAGCTGTCATTTTTTCAGCCACCAAACATGAGGGACAATTTCGCAAAGACACAGATTCTACTCCGTATTTTATCCATCCTCTTAGTATCGCCCGTTCCCTTTGGGAAGAAGGACAGGTCCGCGATGAAAGTGTACTTGTAGCCGCTCTGTTGCATGATACACTAGAAGACACGGATACTACTGCTGACGAAAATGCAAGTGAATTTGGTAGCACAGTAAGCAATACTGTAACCGAGCTTACAAACGATCCCTCTTTGTCAGTTGAGCAGAACAAGCAAAGACAAATCGATCATGCAGCTGCGCTTTCTTTAAATGCACAAGTAGTAAAGCTCGCTGAAAGTCTCTAAGAAACTATCTCTACTGAGCAGCTTAGGACAGTTCTATTTTCTAATAAGTTATACGCTTTTTGTCATGACGTGGAATGGCATTGATTTGCATCTCGCTGTAAAAAAGTGATGAGCCTCAGATACTCTCATAAAAATTCTATCCGCACTTTCTTTAAGGCTATGTCGAAGATAAGCTCATTCATTTCACGGGTGTTTACAGGACCTAAATGTGTAGAGGACATTAGACTTCTTTCACAATAAGAGCTCCGATGACAATAATAAGCCAAAAATTTATTCTAGATTTGAAATTCAATCTAATGGGGTTACAGGATGCCTTCCTAAGTTGGGAAACCAACGGGGTGTATAAAGCATTTATGCTCCATCTATTATCGGATAAAAGGACAATATTTGATTTTCTTTGCTAGAAGGGAGTTTTAAAAAATGAATAGATTTGGCCAAATTCAATGGACAGCATCAACTTTAGATGAAGCACGCCGAATCGCAACAGAGCTTGTGGAGAGAGCGCTCGTAGCATGCGCAAATATCTTTCCTCATATTGAGTCCATTTACGTATGGAATGGAAAACTAGAAAAAGGTCATGAGATAAAGGTGATCTTGAAAACACGTGTTGAACTATTTCTTGAAGTAAAAAACTTTATAGAAGCTCACTGCTCTTATGAAGTCCCTGCAATCTCATTAATCCAGTTTGAAGATGGTAATGAGGCCTTTTTCAATTGGATTTCATCATCTACAACAAATTCAGAATGCATCCATCCAGAGAAAGACCTCTAGGAATTGGTTAGTTAAGCTTCTTTGCTGAACGCAAGCCGAGATAAAAAAGTGGTGCCGCGGCTAAGCAATAGAGAAACCAATAACCACTTTTCATTTCGACGCGGAGCACTCCCTCGTTAGAAAATAGAAGTTGAAGAAGTCCAACTGTAAGCAATGTTGACGCGATACAAAGGCTAGTAGTCGCCCAAAATGCAGTTTTCTGATGAGCCGACTCATCGCTTGCTACATTGGCATTTGTATCAGGCATTGAATGTGCAGACACCCCAAAAGATTTCTTTTCTTCACTAGAATTTTTCAAAAACTTTTTCGTCGCGTCTACAGGAGTAGCTCCCATAGGCTGAGCTGTTTTTTTAGGGGAATATGCTGGAGGATACAATGAGGCTGAATTATCATGCCCAGACTGATTCTTAAATAATGAAGATTGATAAGAAGAGTGGTCCATACTTGCAGAAGATTGATGCGCATTGCAATAAGGGCAAATAATTGCGTCTAATGGAATCATTCCATCGCAACCCGCACACATTTTTTTTCTTTCCATCGTGCTCATACTAACACCCTATATTATAGCTCTGAAATATGTCGTTATCGTCGCACAAAGCAAAAAATGGGGCAAGAAAACAAATTATAAAGCAGTGAAACTGAATTCAGACTTGGGCTCTTAAAGGTAAAGGGCCGGGGTTAAAAATCAGGCAAGAATAGAAGTAATACCCGATACCAAATGCCGCAATAGCAATCGTGGCCCCAACCAAAGGCTTGCCGATGCAGAAAAGCGCAACGCCTAAAATGACAAAAGCTACAGTAGCCACTAAAGTAACTTTTTGCAAAGTTGTCAATTGGTGTGGTTGTTTTTGGTTCATAACATGCGAATGAGAACCAAATTGCGTGTGAGCGAGACCGATCTGTAAAGAAGGAATTTGAAAATTGATTTTCATTAAAAAATTCGCTTATTAAATCGATGAGATTATCCCAAAGCGAAGTTTTGGAAGCAAGATGATTATCACTAGATTTCAACAGGGCAATGAATCATAATTTGTATACAAGAACCTGAAAATCGACGAAAAATTTTATCGGGATAGGTTCAAGTAAACTAAAAACAGGCTCTTGACCTGTTAAAATTCTGTTGCGCAGTGGTTGGCAATTTGCCGATTTTTTTTAGTTCAGTTCACTGCGTATAATAAAAAGCTTATAGGTATGCAGATGGAAAGAAAAAATTTTGACCTCGCAGTTCTAGGATGTGGTCCTGGAGGCTACGTGGCCGCGATAAAGGCTTCACAAAGCGGCAAGAAAGTATGCATAATCGAGAAAGGATATTCTGGAGGGTCGTGCCTTAACGTAGGTTGTATCCCGACAAAAACCTTAATCGCCAATGCCCATGTGCTCCACAAAATGCGCATGGCGGAAGAATATGGGATTCACTGCGGTCCAATTTCATTCGACTATGCCAAAATGAAGGGTCGCAAAGACTCTGTAGTCTCCTCTATTCGTAAAAGCCTAGAAGGATTGATCGCAAGTAACGGCATTACCATCATCCGTGGCTTCGGAGAATTCCTCAATCCAAGAGAAATTCGCGTAAAAGGACATGATAATATCATAGTCCATGCTGAAAAAACGATCATCGCGACAGGATCTGAACCTCTTGACATTCCCGCTTTTCCTTGTGACCATGAAAAAATCCTCAATTCCTCTTCTGCACTAGAACTCACTGTCCTTCCAAAATCCATTGCCGTTATCGGCGGTGGGTATATTGGATGCGAATTCGCTAGTATGTTCCATGAACTCGGTGTCAAAGTCACAATCTTAGAAGCGTTACCCTCCATTGTTTCTCTTCAAGGAAAAGCTGTCTCAGATGCTTTAACTCAGATCTTCAAACGCAAAGGGATCGAGATCCAAACAAACGTCTTTGTCGAAGGGATCGATAAAAAAGAGAATGGTCTTTCTATCCGCCTGAAAGACAAACCTCCTCTACAGTTCGACATGGCACTTGTCTCTGTAGGAAGAAAAATTGTCTCTCAAGGCATCGGCCTGGAAAACGCAGGCGTTGTTGTTAACAATAAAGGAGCAGTCCTTGTCAATGAGCATATGGAGACAAATGTTCCTGGCATTTACGCAATCGGAGATGTGACTGGACTGTTTATGCTCGCCCACGTTGCTTCTCACCAAGGGATCGTCGCAGCATCTAATGCAATAGGGGTTCCAGCGAAGATGCATTACGAAGCAGTACCCGCGGTAATATTCACCGATCCTGAGATTGCAACCGTCGGAATGACAGAAGAACAAGCAGTTGCTGCCGGACATACGATCTCGAAAGGAAAATTCCCATTCCAAGCCTTAGGCAAATCAATTGCTGCTAAAGAAACTGAAGGGTTCACTGAAGTGATCTGTGATAAAAAGACAGGGCAGATATTAGGAGCGCAGGCTGTAGGGCATGAAGCATCCACCCTTATTGCAGAAATGGCCTTGGCAATTCATAATGAATTGACTCTAGAATGCGTCTTCGATACGATCCACGCTCACCCGACAATTGCAGAAGCATGGATGGAAGCTGCCTTGATTGCAAATGACACTCCCATTCATTTTCCTCCAAAAAAGAAACCTACTGCTACATAGCGCAACATGAACAAGTTAAACAAATTGCCGATAATTCAAAATGATCCCGTTGAAGCTGACAATACAGTCAGCACTGGACGTTTTCCCAAATGGCTGCATCGGCGCCTTCCTGCTGGCGGCAACTTGTTCAAGACTGGCGCTATTGTAGAAAAATACCGCCTCAACACTGTGTGCGAGGAGGCAAAATGTCCAAATCGAATGGAGTGTTACAGCAAACAGACAGCAACATTCCTCGCCTTGGGAAAGCAATGCACCCGATCATGCGGTTTTTGCGATATTGATTTCAGTAAGACACCAAAAGCTCCCGAAGCTGACGAGCCAGAGCGCATTGCCCTTTCTGTAAAAGAACTTGGATTACGACATGTTGTTGTGACCATGGTCGCTCGAGATGATCTTCCAGACTTTGGAGCAGCGCATATTGCCGCAATCATCTGTGCAGTGAGATCAGAAAACCCCGATGTCTCCATAGAAGTTCTGACATCGGATTTCTCAGGATCGACAGCATCTCTTGATACCGTATTAGCAGAAGCCCCAGAAATTTTTAATCATAACATTGAAACAGTCCGCTCTTTAACTCCCCGTGTGCGTCATAAGGCAACTTATGACCGTACTTTGGAAGTTTTACGCCACGCCAAACAATCTGGCAGAACAGCATTTGTAAAATCAGGGATCATGGTAGGGCTCGGTGAAACAGAAGAAGAAGTTAAAGAAACAATCCGCGATTTACATGCAGCAGGCTGCGATATCATTACGATTGGCCATTATTTACAAGCAGATCGCCATCGTTTATCAGTTAAATCTTTTATCACTCCTGAGAGCTTTAAAGCTTATGAAGAGTATGGTAAAAGCTTAGGCGTAAAATATATGTACTGCGGCCCGTTTGTTCGTTCTAGCTACAACGCTCATGTCATTAAGGATGTTTTAATCAATGGATGAAATCCCTCTTGAAGATGCACTCGACCATAACATATTAATGCACCGCAATGTGCACTTTGCAGGCAGCTTTCCCTTGATGCTCTCGTATTATGCTGGCGAAGGAAAAGGCGTCATGTCTGAGTTTGATCTAGAAAGGATTGAGTACCTTGCAAACATGGAAGTGGCATCAAAGACCGACAGATACCATTCCATGCCTTATCGCTGATCTTATCCTCTCTGAACATGAAAATCCTGAGCAAGAAATTGCTGCTCTTAAAAATAAGGGCAAAGACGCCGTCCCCGCATTAATCGATCTGCTGAACAATAAAGATTTTTATGATCCTCTTTTCCCAGGTTATGGATATGCTCCTGCTGCCGCAGCGCGATGCCTAGGACTTATTGGAGACGACCGAGCGATAGCCCCCTTGTTTGAAGCGATGGGGCACGAAGATTTCTTCACAGATGAAATGATCTTAGATTCCTTGAATGCTTTTGGGAAAAAAGCCCAAGACTTCCTGCTGAAGCGGCTCCGTTCAATGCCGGTAACAAAAGATAACGAGCACGCAGTCATTGCACTGACTAGATTTTCTAATCCTGAAGTTGCCTCAGCCTCTTTAGAAGTCCTTCAAAAAATCGATATAAAAAAACATCCATCCCTTGCCACTTACCTCGTTCTTTGTTGCACAGACCTCAGCTCTCCTGCTGATAGGGCTCAATTAAAGAAAATGGTAGAAGAAAAAGGCCTTCCACCTGAAGTGCGCGAAGAAATCGAATCCCTCGTCCGCCGTTGGACCGCATAAACACTGTTCTAATTTATGGCATGACACCCCACATCGCCGGCACGAGCCTTATAGCTCAAGCACGTTACGCAGCTGGAGTTAGTGAA
>JBGAFY010000056.1:0-8025 GCA_044226975.1 Rhabdochlamydiaceae bacterium | reverse complement strand
TTGCGTCGCGCTTGCGCAGAGAGCCATGCGCATCGCATCGGTCCCGTAGCTGTCGATAATTTCGAGCGGATCAATGATATTCCCTTTAGATTTAGACATCTTTTCCCACTTAAAGTGGACATCGGTCGGAAGGGCTTCTCCCATATCATAGGCGACCCTTTGATCTCCCATAATGTAGGAGACACTGCCGTCTTTCAGCTGACGCCAGTAAGACTTGCCGTAGATGAGTCCATGCAGGAAAGATTCTGGGAAGGGAGGTTGTTCTAAAGCATATTCACCCATCATGATCATGCGGGCGACCCAGAAGAACAAGATATCATGGCCAGTGATCAATGTGGAGTTGGGATAGAATTTTTTAAGGTCTGGTGTTTGATCTGGCCATCCGAGGACGCTAAATGGCCATAGGGCAGAGGAAAACCATGTATCGAGCACATCTTCGTCTTGAATCCATTCGTCTGGATGCTTGGCAACTTCCGCTGGCAAAGTGTCTCCATCATAGCAGAGCATTTTGCTTGGATCGTCTTTGTGGTACCAGATAGGGATACGGTGTCCCCACCACAATTGTCTTGAGATGCACCAGTCGCGCAAGTTCTCAATCCAATGGAAATAGGTATTTTCCCAATGCTCTGGGATCAGACGCACCCGTTGGTCTTTGACAGCTGAAATGAGCTTGTCCTTAAAAGCGCTCATCCGCACAAACCACTGTTTAGAGAGATACGGCTCAATGACTGCTTTAGAGCGATAGGAAACTCCTACGCGCAATGTATAAGGTTCAATGCGTTCGATTAGATGGAGTTCTTGCAATTTTTTTACGACGGCGCGGCGCGCCTCTTCCATTGAGAGGCCACAGAACTCTCCACCAGCTTCGTTGATCCTCCCATCAGGGGTCATGATGTTGATCATAGGAAGGTTCTGGCGCAGGGCCACTTGATAGTCGTTATGATCATGGGCTGGTGTTATCTTAACCGCACCACTTCCGAAAGCAGGATCAACCATGTGGTCGGCAATGATGGGGATTTTACGCCCTGTACAAGGATGCAGTAGCATCTTGCCAATATGATTTTGATAACGGATATCGTTTGGAGAAACAGCGACGGCTGTATCGCCTAAGAATGTTTCAGGGCGCGTTGTTGCAACAATGAGACATTGCCCATTGCTATCCTCGATCGGATAGCGAAGATACCACAGAAAAGAGGGCCTTTCTTCGTATTCCACTTCATCATCGGCGAGGGCAGTCTGTGTGACAGGGTCCCAATTGACGAGGTAGTCGCCGCGGTAAATAAGGCCTGCATCAAACATTTTTTTAAACATCGTACGGACAGCGCGGTTGCGCGGAGCGTCCATCGTGAAACAAAGCCTGGACCAATCGCACGAGCAGCCTAATTTCTTAAGCTGGCGTAAAATATGATCCTCACTTTCTTTTTTCCACTTCCAGACGTGCTCGAGAAACTCTTCTCTAGAAAATTCTTTCCGGGTCTTGCCTAAAGTTGCGATCAAATGGCGCTCTACGACAGTTTGAGTCGAGATTCCGGCGTGGTCTGTTCCAGGCACCCAAAGTGCTTCGAAGCCCAGCATCCTCTTCCATCGCGTCAGAACGTCTTGAAGGGTATCGACAAGGGCATGGCCCATATGCAAGACCCCTGTGACGTTAGGAGGGGGGATTGAGATGCAGTAAGCCGGTTTAGACGAGGTAGCCGAGGCTTGAAAGAAGTTTCCCTCTTCCCAGAACTTGTACCATTTATCTTCGATGGGTTTTGGATCGTATGCCTTTGCCAACTCTTTTTTTTCTTTTTCCATAATCACAACTTTGTTGAGTAAACTAGGCTAGCATATAGAGAGGGGAAAAGTCAAAAAAACTGAAGAGGAATTTCATCAGCACAGAGAAAAGAGGAGACACAGAGTAAGAAAAGCATGAGAAGCATTCTTGCAGCAATAAGAGTCCCTTTTTCGCTTTCGCGAGAAAGGGACTCTTTTATTCTGTGCCTCTGTGCCTCCTTTTCTCTCTGTGCTGATGAAATTAATTAATTTCTTTTTCAGCTGGAGAGGCTGCGCAACATTAGAGCCGTGCAAAGGATCCCATCCACTGGAGAGCCGCTGGCAATCTGGTGGTAAAGTTCTTTTTTAGTCACGATCAGTGGTTCGATCAGCTCAAAGGGCTCAAGTGTCGGTGGTTTTACGAACTTAGCGTTTTTCGCCAGGAAGAAAAAGATCTTTTGATTACAGAGCCCAGGAAAAGGGAAAGCAGGACCCATTTCTACCCATTCCTCAGAGGCATATCCTGTTTCTTCAATGAGCTCTCTTTGCGCTCCAGTCAATGGATCTTCCCCAGGATCTAACCTTCCCCCAGGACAACCAAGGAGCCACTCACTTGCTGCATGCCTATATTCACTTACAATTACGAGTTTGTCATCTTCAGTTTCCGCGACTATTGCCGCAGCATCGAACTCAGTTTTAATGGTCGTGAACAAACGGTCTGGGCCATTAGGGAGCTGTAAATGGTCGTTACGCACATTGACAAAGCCCCGATACACAATTTCACTGCTGAGAATAAAGGGTTGGCGAGCAAATAGATCTGTCACGAGGACCTCCAAACACGTAATTGGCGCGCAAGCGCGGTTTTCTCATAGGCAAAAGCCGATTTATTCCACGTTTTTTTCCATGTAAGTCTTCCTCTTACATAATGTCCCAGCAAGGAAAACAGGGGAGGATATCTTCCCTGCGAGAGGATGCTAAAATGTTCTAATGTGGCTTTTTTCCCTTTCAACGCCTGTAGAGCGCAGCCTTTCAAATAGAATGCTGGATGATTTTCACTCGATAGAGTTTCTTTTGAAAGCTTTTGTAGCCTTTTCCAAGCTTCTTTCGGTTTTTTTAGCAGCAAGAGAGCTTGGATCGCGAGCATCATTGCACTATCTTGCAATGCAAAGTCCTTTTCGACTTTTTCTCTTTCTAATATGTAAGGAAGCACCTCTTTTGCATTTCCTTGGTCCAAATAGTGTTGGCAGATGAAATGGAATGCTCTCTGAGGGAGATCTGCTAGATGCTCTGAGTGGAGCTTGAGAAATTTTTTTAAGGGCAAGCGCAGTGCGTCGATGCAGAAAGTAATAGAAGAGGTTCCCGTTGAATCTTGGTTGCTTGAAAGAAGCAAGGTGGCCTCGTTAAAATTTCCAAGTTCTAAGAGATAAAACATAATGTCTTCAATAAGACCATCCCATTCAAGCTCCGGTCTCTCAGCAATCTCCAGGAGAGAATCTTTTTTGTTCAACCAAAAGGCGAGTGCGCTGCGTTGCAGCATGTTGATGATCTTCGGATCTTTTTTTTCAGAGAACTTGATAAAAGAGAGCTTTTCTAGATGGTCGAATAAATTATGTTTTAAAACAGCATTTTCAAGCGTTTCAAAGACTTCAGGCAAAAGCTGCAAGGCTAACAGAGTAAAGTGATAGGCTGCACGTCGATTTTTATAGGCACTTTCATGCATCCTGAAGATCACATGGTCAATCAGCTGCGGAGTCAGAGGATGTTCACGGTATTTGCGCAACCCGAGCTCAAGACATTTGATCTCTTCTTCAATGTCCCCCGTTGCCTTATAAATAAGCGATTTGCCTAAATATTCAAGCGGAGCTCCCGGAGTGTGGCGCAACTTAAAAAACTCTTCATTTGCTAAATGTAAAAGACGTTCTTTTGCAGATTTTCGCTTTTGATGGATCCCTTGCTCTAATAAAGTGACGCCGGCACGGAAGAGAGCCTCGCGGCTTTCGACTCTTCCAGGAAAAGAGTCGCCGATCCGGCGGTACTCATTCAGAGCCTCTTCATAATTTTTATGTGCCAGCAATGCATCGGGTACTGCCAAACAGTTCACCGTGACATTGTGACTGCTAATAGAAACAATGACCTCACGCATTGAAAAATCAGCATCGCGCGCCAATAATCCCATAAAATTTCCATAAAGGGGAGTGTGGCTCAAATAATTGAGGACCAGCAGGCCATCGACATAGCAGCGGATGTAGCGGTCTACACGTTCAATGCGCAGGCGATGCCAGTTTGCATGTTTGAGAGGAGAGTTCAATTGTCTCACAAGTTCGATGTCACCTTTTGTCAAAATGACAGAAGGTTCTTTTTCAGAACCGATCCACAGACAATAACCTTCTTCTTTGCCCGAATGGATTTTTGGGGAAGGGAGGCACAAAAGAAACCCTATCCCTCGACAGCCAGGGCCCAAATGGATGTCTGCTTCGAGACGGAGGTTTCCGGAAAACCCTCGCTTGGCCACCATCATGTTGACCCATTCAATGAGTTGGGCGCCGCGTGTGATAGCGACATATTTGGCCATCGCGACATTTTCTTGGAATTCCCAATCCTCTTTACGGTCCAAGGATAAAGTAGATACAGGGATCCATTCTGGGTTTCCCTCGATGTATTTCTCCAAATCAATTAAAAGCTCAGCTACCGTGGCATAGCGCTCTTTGGTATCGAACGCGAGGCATTTTTTTGCAATTTCTTGGATAGGGCGGGGAATGTCGCGGTAAGGTGCAGCGTCGATGGGATCTTCGAGCTTTTCTAAGTGCATAGTCTTGCGGAACGTGTGGATGCTCTCTCGAATAAAGGGGAGTTTCAGTGTCAGCATCAGATACAGGAGGACGCCCAGGGAATAGATGTCCGTTTGCGAAGACGAAGGAGCCCCTTTTGCCCTCTCTGGCGCCATATACGTTAGAGTTCCCACAATCTTTCCCGGGCTCGTAAGTCCAGGTGTCATTTTTGGAAGATCATCAGCATACTCTTCTTCCGGAGCGCTAATAGGTTTAGCTAGGCCCCAATCTAAAATAAACGTCTCGCCATATTTCCCAATCATCACATTTTCAGGTTTCAAATCCCGATGCAGATACCCTTGGGCATGGGAATAGGCCATAGCTTGGCAGATGTTCCAGAAGATCCGCATCAAAGCAGGAATAGAACTGCCGATCGGGTGTTGCGCTGTACTCTTCCGTTCAGAAGAACGGGTCGACTTAAGGATCGTCTTTAGCGTTTCCCCTTCGACATAGGGCATCGTGTAATAAATTAGGTCTTCCTCTTGATGGATCGAATACACAGGAAGAATAGATGGATGGGTCAATTGGGCTGCAGCCTTCGCTTCTCGGATGAAGCGTTCGCGCATTGTTTTAAATCCGATCAAGTTGGGACGGATCCGCTTAAGGGCAACTTCTCTATCACAAAGGGGATCTTTGACGAGGAATACTTCCCCCATACCTCCTTTGCCAAGGCTCTTAACTACTTGATAAGGACCAAATTTCAATACTTCTGTCACTTTCCTGTCCTGCAAAGTAAAAATTGGGCAAAACAGATTCCAATGTCGCTTAGATATTAAATTTGATCAAGTACTCTTCTTCAATTCCTCAATACCTCTGCTAACAGCATCGATAAAAAAAGCAAGATCGTCCCCAAGGTGCCAGATCCCATATTCTTTGTCCCATCCATTGGGCCCGATTTTGGCCTTGAAGTCGCTTTGGTTAATCTTCTTGCTTGCCACTTCAGGTTCGATCGACGGGTCTTGAAGCGCTGCTTGAGTTCGAGCTTTGGCGAGAAAATTGTAAAAAACAGGATGCGACTGCTTGAAGCGGTCGATAAAGTCTTTAACTGGGTTGCGACGGTCCGTAAGAGAGGAGTTTTCTAATTTCTGTTTTAAATTAAGGGCTTCATTACGGATCTGCAGAAAGGGGTCTTGTGGCGCTTCCATACTATGCTGATGTGGAAGAGGAGAAGGATTTTCCACTATTGCGACGTTATTGTTATTGCTTGTAGATGGCTTAGTGACTTTTTTTAACAAGATTCCACAGGTTTCTTTAATAAGAGCGGGGTGTTGTAGAAAGTCTTGTTCCAATTTATTCCGATCGTTTGCACCCTGGATATTATGTTTAAGCGCCACTTGCTCGAGTTCAGAAAAGAACAGGTTTTTGACAGTAGAAGGCATCGATTTTACTGTTTCTTTAATAAAGTTATGCGCTCTTGTGCTCGCTTCTTGCGTCTTGTGTAATTGATCTTCTTTTGAGAGAGTAACGTATGTGCTAGCTTCGCCAATTGACTCAATTGTTTCTTCAAGAGAACGATCGCGCAGCGACCTAATATGTTCTAAAACAACCTTTGCATAACTCAAATTATCTCCCTCAAAATAGAAGGGTCTTGCAAGGCATTGTAAGATCTCTTTTTCCGAAGCATTAATAGTTGCGAGTTTTGAGTCGTGAGTTGTTTTTTCAAAAATTGCCTGGAGAGATTCTCTTTTATTTATGAATTGGGTAATTTTTTCTAAAGTTACGCTTACTTTTCCCGATTTTCTATATATTTTTTCATATTGACGTTGTAGGAGGTGGTAATCAGGTGAGTGTTTAGGCAATTCCGAAATGTGTATTTGAGTTTTTGATAAGTACTCATTGGCAAATTCAAGACATTTTTCAATAGTCGATTTTTTAGATGCGATTTCTTCTTTCGAGATTCCCGATTTCCTCTTTAAGGAAGCCAGATCTTCTTTGCACTTTCTAAGTGAATCTAAATTGCCATCATATGTATCGAATCGAGTGTTCGAAATATTGGCCATATTTCCTCCATGGGGAGGACATAGTAACTTTTCATATATGCGAAGTCAAATTATTTTTATGACAAAAGGCAGGCTTTGATGAGCAAAGAAATGCGCTCGAATGAAGGGCGTTCAGAAGTTGGACTTTCGTTCTGTTCTTTCTCTTCTTTTGTCCCTTTTCCTTGGCGCTCAGAAGAAGAATCGCACGTTAGCAAATCTTGCGTTTCAAGAATCTCGAAGTCCTCAAGAGGTTTTCTTTCGCCTTGTTCGAATTCTTCAAGCATGTCGGGATCCCACTCCACTGTTAGTTCCCTCTCGACAAGAGAATTTTCAGAAAGCTCTTCTTGGGGCCCATCGATCAAGATCCCGTCGATGAGGAGCTTTAAGCTCTCATTTTCTGAAGACGAGGCTTCAACCGCGGAGTAAGGAGCTCCAGCGAAGGAAGAAATAGAATTAGTAATGTCTTGATTCATTAACGCTCTTTTTTATTTTCTATTTTTCATTATTTTATTCATTTCTAATTTATTTGGAAATTAAAATCGTAATAATCGCTAATTATTTTCATCAATTTTAAAACTTGAGATTTTTCTTTTACAGAGAAAATGTTCTTTTCTGGCACAATAACCAGCTCACACATACTTCTGAATGGGGGGAGCGCACATGGACAAACGAAAAATCGTGCTGACAGGAGACCGGCCCACAGGTCGTCTTCATCTCGGGCATTATGTCGGGTCTTTACAATCTCGTCTTGAGCTCCAAGAGACATGTAAGCAGTTCGTGATGATCGCAGATCAACAGGCACTGACTGACCATGCCCATGAGCCTCAGAAGGTTAGAGATAATGTGATGCAAGTTGCCTTGGACTATTTAGCAGTAGGTCTAGATCCAAATAAGACGACTATCTTTATCCAATCGCTCATTCCAGCCCTTCCCGAACTCACACTTTATTATCTCAATCTTGTGACTTGGAATAGACTGAAGCACAATCCCACTGTGAAGCAAGAGATCACGCAAAAAGGCTTTGGGGAGAGCATTCCAGCTGGCTTTATGGTTTATCCTGTAAGCCAAGCTGCTGATATTACGGCATTTAAAGCTGACTTAGTGCCTGTAGGGGAAGATCAGCGTCCTATGTTAGAGCAGACAAACGAGATCGTCCGCCACTTCAACCAGATCTATAAAACGAATGTCCTCAAAGAAGCGGAAGCGCTTATTCCAGTTGTCTCTCGGCTTCCTGGGACCGATGGAAAGGCCAAAATGAGCAAATCCCTCGGAAACTGTATCTATTTGTCAGATACCCCGGACGAGATCGTCAAAAGGGTCAAGGGGATGTATACAGACCCCAACCATATCCGGGTCGAAGATCCAGGCACAGTAGAAGGTAACCCTGTTTTCATCTATCTCGATGCTTTTGATCCTGAAAAAGAGAAGGTCGAAGAGCTAAAAGCCCATTATCAGCGCGGAGG
>JBGAFY010000055.1:0-8884 GCA_044226975.1 Rhabdochlamydiaceae bacterium | reverse complement strand
CTCAAAGAAGTTATCGACCTTGAGCTCAGAAAATTGCGCGAAAGGCTCCTACGTAAGAAAATGACAATTATTTTTGACGACAAAGCAAAAGATTTCCTCGTCAGCAAAGGATTTGAACCTGATATGGGCGCGCGCCCTTTGCGCCGCGTCATCGAAAAATATCTGGAAGATCCTCTTGCAGAAAAGTTATTGCTCAATCCCGATAAACAAGGGAATTGGCTTGTGACAGTGGAAGGAGATAAGTTTGCGTTCATTGAGCAAGAGATAGCCACCGTGGATGCTAAAGACCATCTTGCAATTGCGGGCCCTGTCTCTCCACCTGACAGCACGCCCTCTGACGCCCAAAGATAGAATAAGAAGAAAAAATTCCATCAGCACAGAGTAAAAAAAATAGCTCTAGCTGATGGAATTTTTTTTTAAAGTTCAGTGTAGTGGACTTTCACAGGAATGACAGGCAAATTAGGTATGCCCGCTTGTGATATGGCTTTTCGAGCTTTTTCAACGATTTCTTCCGGCGGATTATCTCCCATATCATACGTATACTCAATCCCTGCCTTGCGGAGCTCATCAGAGATTATAAATTCGATGAAGGGAATGCTCCTGCCCACTTTCAACCACACAGGATATTCGGAGCCAAAGGAATCTTTGGGATTACGTGTTTCTGAGTATTTGCGAGTGATCAAGGCTGCAAAATAGCGGTTAGTGTCGTCTTCCAATGCTGAAAAAGAACGAGGAGGATTGACTTTCTGGCCAGAAAGTGTGAAACGAAAGGCCAATCCCCTCTCTTCCATCTCTTGCCAAAACGCGTCTTCGCTTAGGTTGCTTAAATCTAAGATCACTTTCCCTGGAATGCTCGTCGCCCCCACTTCTATTGCTGAAATAGTGTCGTGGTGGCCATCGATCAACACATATCCAAAAGGGGCACGCACAAGAGGAACTGCTTTTTTAAGTTCAAGAGGACTACGTCCCTCATCAAAAGCCAAAGTCCAACTTTTGTTTTGGGCATCCCAACGGATGGAATTGGTCTTTTCAAGCCAGAGTAATTTTCTTTCGACGTTCAACCTGGAAAAGCGGGTCTGTCCTGGAAAAATTGATTCGATGGGAAAATAGGCATGCTCTTCTTTGACTTGCTCTGTTGCAGGACTGCTAATACCATCGGCAAAGACCATAGTTTGACGCAAAAACAACTGAAAATAAATAATTTAAATATCTCATATGCTATACTATAGCATGATTTATCTCAAACTTAATAGAGTAAATAAGATTTCTCCCTGTTTTGGAAATAAACTTTTCATCGCCCTTTTTATCATGCTCGACCATCTTCCACGCAGGATATCAGTCTATGTCATTAAGTTCCAGATCTCGTCATGTCCATTGATTAGGATTAAAGAATTTTTTACGCTCTGTGCTCACTTGCCCTATTCTTTTAGCGAACTCTTGGGGATAAAGACTTTTAAGCATCCCAATTAACATATATTGGACAGCGACTGGTTTGAAGGTTGTCTCATCAGTAATAAATATTTTTACGCCTTTACACTCTTCATTTTTATAAAGTCCAAATAGAGGGCGATAGACAATAGGGAAGAACTTAACTCCAGGAAACTTTTGGGCATTGAGTTGCGCTGCAAGTTTTTTACCATCAATCCAAGGAGCCCCGACTAATTTAAAAGGTTGGGTATATCCAATCCCAATATTGACAATACTGAGCTCTCCTAAGATCCCCGTTGTGGCATAAAAAAATGGAGTGTCCTGTTCAGGAATATTCGGGCTTGTAGGGACCCATTGTAGACCGGTATCGCGGAAACTCATCCTTCTTTCCCAGCCACGCATCGGAATGACTTTCAAGCGGCAGTTGATCTGCCTTTCCGTATTGAAGTACTTCGCCAACTCTCCCATCGTCATCCCATGGCAATAAGGGACATCGACATAGCCGACAAAGGACCGAAATCCATCTGAGAGAACAGGCCCATCGACAATGTTACCCCCCATTGGGTTAGGACGATCAAAGATCACAATGGTAATTCCACGGCGTGCAGCTTCTTCCATGACATAAGAAAGCGTCGACATATACGTATACGATCGACTTCCAATATCTTGGATGTCGCAGAAGATCACATCGATCCCCTTTAACATCTGATCAGTCGGACGGCGGTTCTTGCCGTATAAACTATAAACAGGAATGGAGTGGGGCAAGCGAAAATCAGAGACTTCTTTGCCCGCTTGCTCGCTGCCATCGAGGCCATGTTCAGGACTAAAAATAGCTTTAATTTCCCAATGTCCCGCTTGCTTAAGGACCATATCTAAGGTCGGATGTAAATCTTTGGTGACGCCGGTATGGTTTGTTAAAAGTGCAACACTCTTCCCTTTGTATGCTGCCCAATCCTCTTCTTCAAAAAAGACATCGACGCCTAAACGAACTTTTGCCTCGATGCAAAAAGAGCAAAAAATGAAAAGAATTAAGAGAGTATGTTTCATAATTTAGGAGTATAAGAAATCAAGAGAAGCACTTCAAGAACCAATCACCCGCGAGTCTTGATACCTCTTCTAAGGTGCCCCTTTCTTCAAATAAATGGGTTGCACCTGGGACTATTTGAAGATCTTTAGTGCATTTCAGCAAGGCAAATGCAGCTTTATTCAGTTCGATGACAACCTCGTCATTCCCACCCACGATCAGTAAGGTCGGCGCTTTCACACGAGGCAAATATTCTTCGGCCAAGTCAGGACGCCCTCCTCTTGAAACAACAGCTTTAACAAATAAATCCCTTTGAGCAGCTGCGATGAGGGCAGCAGCAGCTCCTGTGCTCGCTCCGAAATAACCAATAGGTATGCTTTTAGTTTCGGGACGGGACATCGCCCAATCGGTTACTTTAACTACCCTATCTGCAAGCATAGGGATATCAAAACGCAAGGCTGCGGTCTGTTCATCTTCAATTGCTTCCTTTTCTGTGAGAAGATCACAAAGCAAGGTCCCAATCCCTCTTTTATTCAAAGATTTGGCCACAGCCTGGTTTCGGGGGCTGAAGCGGCCGCTTCCGCTGCCATGGGCAAAAATAACAATGCCAACAGCTTTAGCAGGCAAAGAGAGCTGTCCTTCTAAAGTAATAGGGCCCAAGGAAATATGATGATCGGCCATGCAATTAAACCTTTTAATTTTTATTTGACATATTGGGACTATTCCAGGAAATCAAAATCGATTAAAATTGTACCCCTATGTGTGCAAAAATATTCGTTGCTATGTCCGGTGGGGTCGATTCCTCCGTGTCCGCTTTGCTCCTCAAAGAACAAGGACACGAAGTGGTGGGCCTATTCATGAAAAATTGGGAAGAGACATTGCCTGATGGGGCGTGCACAGCTGCACAAGACCAAGAAGATGCTTTTAAAGTATGCCGGCAGCTAGATATTCCTCTGTTACACTGTCAACTTTACTTCAAAGAATACAAGATTGCTGTTTTGCTTGCCTTCTTAGAAGATCTTAAACTTGGACTAATGCACCGAAGTATCCTCTGCAATAGAGAAATTAAATTTAAAGTGCTCTTCGAAAAGCCCTTTCCTTAGAGCGGATTTTGGCCACTGGCCATTATTGCCGAACCGCACCATCGCCAAATGGCACAAAGCTGCTGAAAGGGTTAGATCCATTCATAATCAGTTTTCTCCAGGCTTATCTACTAAGGTCTTAGACAAAGACTTGTTTCCAGTTGGAGCGCTACCTAAACAACAAGTACGCGATCTGGCACGCAAACATAACATTCTCACAGCAGAAAAAAAAGATAGCACAGGGATTTGCTTTATTGGAGAACGTGACATTAAGAAATTCTTGCAAAACTACATCGCATACCAGCCTGGTCTTATAGAGTCCGTTGAAGGAAAAATAGTGGGCGAGCATGAAGGAGTTGCGTTTTATACGATTGGACAGCGCAAAGGGTTAAAAATTGGCGGGGCCGGACTTCCATGGTTTGTTGTGGGCAAAGATATCAACCGCAACGTCGTCTTGGTTGCTCAAGGAGATGACCACCCTGCTCTTTACGCGGATTCCTTGACTGCGACAGAAATCCACTGGATTTCTAATCCTCCAACACTGCCTTATACATGTACTGCAAAGATCCGCTATCGGCAGGCAGATCAAGAATGTATGATTGAGAAGATCGAAGATGGCCGCATGTTCGTACGCTTCACAGTTCCACAACGAGCCATTACACCTCGTCAGTCCATCGTCTTTTATTCAGGCGATGAATGCCTTGGCGGAGGATTTATCAACGCAAAGACGCCAGGACGCAAAGACGCGGAGAAAAATGATTTATAAAAATCTTTGTGTCTTCGCGTCTTTGCGTTAAATCTTTCTAGCTGCTGAGTTTCTAATATTGATTGATTAAAAAATTTTGTCGATTTTATATTTTTCTCATTAAAAAATTATCTTTTTATTAATAATTAAATTCACTATTAGTTGACTTAACTAAATGAATGATTAATCAATATGCGTTTTACGCTGCCTATTTGCATTTTATTTTTGTATCTTTGCAGTTGTATTCGCGTATCGGATGCTGAAAAAGACGCGCGCATCGTCCCAACAGGGATGTCCGATACTATTGCGCGTGCGATAAAGGAAAAGGATTTTTTTATTGCAGATTGGCCAAGCCCCACATGGTGGGAAATGTTCGGCGACCCTCAACTCGTCACATGTATCCAGCAAGCCATTGAGAACAGCCCCTCAATTCCCAATGCACAAGCTAGGCTGAATGCAGCACAGCAAGTGCAAAAACAGCGCGGCTCCTGGTTATTTCCCACTCTAGACGGAAATTTTGAATACAATTGGCAAAAGCAAGGGACAAATACCTTTTTCCGCTCCTTTGGATCGTTGTTCCCAGCTACAATTAATCAGTTCGACTTAAAGCTCGATCTCAATTACAACATCGACTTTTGGGGTAAGTACCGCAATTCGTGGCGCTCTGCCCAATTTGCTACCTTTGCTGAGCAAGCGGAGTATGCACAAGCTCTTTTGACGGTTACTGCTGCTGTTGCAGGTGCCTATTTTGAGCTCCAAAGTGCCCTTGTGAAAATGATGCTGTATGAGGAATTGAAGCAGGAAAAAGAAGAAATCTTAGCGCTCCTCGTGCTGCGATTGGAACCTAGAGATGAATCTGGAAGCACGCAAGGAATTGCAAGAAGTCTTGTCACAAAAAGAACAGCTACGACAGCAAATCGTTCTACTTGAACATCAGCTCGCTGCGCTTATGGGAAAAGGACCTGACAATGCCCCGAGGATAGTGCTCTCACAAGCTCCCTTGCTTGAGGAATTTCCTCTCCCTAACTCCATTGCACTTGATCTTGTGGCAAGACGCCCTGATTTGCGCGCACAAATTCTTCGCGCTCAGGCAGCGGCATACACCGTTGGAGCAAAACAAGCAGATTTCTACCCCAGCGTCGATCTAACAGGCTTTATTGGTTTTGAGACTGTGACCGAAGCAAGTTTATTGTCCATGCGTAGCGGGCTATCCTCCCTCGCTCCCGCAGTGAACCTGCCTATATTTAATGCTGGAAGAATTAAAGCGAGGGTAGATGAAGCAAGGGCCCTCTATGACCAATCTATATTCGAGTACAACCAAGCTGTCGTGCGTGCGGCCAAGGAAGTCGCAGATGAATTGACCCTCTTTCATGGGATCCATCAACAGATCAGTTTTATAGAAGTTGCCAAAGAAATGGTCGCCCAAAAGAAAAAGTTATCGCAAGAGCGGTTCGATACAGGGGTTAGTAATTATTTTGCTGTCGTACTTGACCGCGTGGAGCTCACAAAGACCAAAATGACATTGAAAGAGCTACAGTACATGCGCCAATTGGCAGCGGTCAGGCTTATCAAAGCATTAGGGGGAGGGTACCAGGAATGACAGTCGACCCTTCTCACCAATTACCTCCTCCTGAACAAAAAAACCATTCAAAGAAGTTTAAGATCATTGGAGGAATGGCGCTGTTCTTCCTCATTGTGGGCATTGCCATTTTTCTGTGGTGGTTATTATGGGGACGTTTTCATGAAAGTACAAACGATGCCTATGTCAATGGCAACATGGTCGTCATCACAGCGCAGATCCCTGGGACAATTAACAAGGTCTATGCCGATGACACCAACTACGTCGAACAAAATCAAATCTTGATCGAGCTTGATCCTACTGACACTCAAATTGCACTTGATAAAGCAAAAGCACATCTTGCTAATACAGTCCGTAGAGTTGTCAATCTGTTTGCAAAAGTGCGCGAGTTGGAATCGAAGCTTGAAATGCGTGAGGCGGAGTTAATCCGAGCGATGCAAGACTTCGAGCACCGCAAAGCCCTCCTCGACACCGGGAGTATTTCTTTAGAAGATTACCAACATGCAGAAGCTGCACTCAAAACAATGCTCAGCAATTATTTCTACACCCAATATCAGCTCGCTGCAGCTATCGCTCAAGTTGAAAACACCACTATTCTGACCCATCCTTTGTTGATGCAAGCGAAAGAACGCTTAAAGACGGCATGGGTGAACCGAAAACGGTGCACTATTGTCTCTCCCGCTAGAGGACTCGTCGCCATGCGCAGGGCGCAAGTCGGAACTGCAATTGATCCAAGCTTTCCTCTCATGTCAATCGTTCCCCTTGATCAAATGTGGGTAGATGCTAACTTCAAAGAGGTCCACCTCAAAAATATGCGGGTCGGGCAACCTGTAAAAATCACTGCTGATATTTATGGCGGCGGGACAATATTCCATGGAAAAATTATGGGGCTTGCTGGGGGGACCGGAAGCGTTTTTTCTGCCCTACCGCCGCAAAATGCAACAGGAAACTGGATCAAGATCGTCCAACGTCTTCCCGTACGTATCCAGCTTGAGCCCCAAGAAGTGCTGAAGCATCCTTTAAGGCTCGGATTGTCATTGGATGTGACTGTTGACACGACACAAAGAGAAGGCCTGATGATCCCATCTCCTGTTCAAGAAAAACCGATCTATGAAACAGGGGTATATGCAACCCAGATCGATGGTTCAGATGCGTTGATCGAGCAAATCATCCATGAAAATTTAGATCCGTCGTTATGGGAAGAGCATCCTGATGAAAATGAGGATACTCCCTAATGGCAACAGCTGCCGCCGAAACAAAAGTGATCAGCGGTATTCCTCTTAAAATCGCAAGTCTTGGTCTTGCCCTTGCAACCTTTCTCATCGTCTTAGACTATTCAATTGCAAACGTGTCCATCCCTTACATTTCAGGTGATCTCTCAGTAAGCACAGACCAAGGGACCTACGTGATTACAGCGTTTGCCGCCGGAAGCGCTATCATTTTACCCATGACAGGTTGGCTATCTAACAAGATCGGGCCCATTCGCCTACTTGTCCTCTCTCTTGTTATTTTCACTATATTATCCATGCTCTGTGGCGCTGCTTTTACTTTTCCCATGCTGATCGTGAGCCGCTTTTTTCAAGGGGTTGCAGCAGGCCCGCTGGCCCCTTGGCACAATCGATTTTGATAGCAATCAACCCAAAAGAAAAAAAGAACGCGCCATCGCCTTATCTAGCTGTGTGTTATTGACAGGTCCCGTCGCAGGACCATTGCTCGGAGGCTGGCTGACATACGATTATTCTTGGCCTTGGATTTTTATATCAACCTCCCCATCGGAACACTTGCAATCCTTCTGATCTGGCTGCTCCTGAGAAAAATAAAAGAGATCAAAAAAGTGCAACTCCTTTTGATTGGGTAGGGTTTATTCTGCTTGCAGTTGGAGTCTTTGCTTACAAATTGTTTTGGACAAAGGCGAGCAATGGGATTGGTGGGGTTCTCCGCTGATCAGGATCTATGGGACTACAGCATTTCTATGCTTTACTTTTTTGATCGCATGGGAACTTTTGCACCGCACTCCTTTATTAGAATTGCGACTTTTTAAAATTTATAGTTTTTTCCTCTCCATCATTTTGATCTTGGTTATGTACTCGCTCTATTTTGGTTCTGTCGTCCTCATTCCTCTTTGGCTTCAAACAAATATGGGGTACACGTCTCCTTGGGCTGGTCTTGCGGTCACTTCGATAGGTTTTGCCCCGATCTTAATTTCACCCTTCATGGGTGGAGTGACAAAAAAATATGGGCCCCTCCCTTTATTGGCATTATGCGTGATGTTCTTTTCGCTATCTTGTTTCGTCACAGCATTCTTTGACACCGATGTCGATTTTTGGTACGTCAGCTTTTCTCGCTTCATTTTAGGAATAGGTCTTGCGCTTCTAGCTGCACCTCTCATTGTGCTCAATACATTGGACCTCCCCATAGCATCACTTCCTAGTGGAGCAGGAATCTTCCATTTTATCCGCGCAATGTTCGGCGGAGTTGGGACCTCGATCTTCACAACCATGTGGATCCGCAGGACCATTTACCACCACTTTACATTGGGAGAATCGGTGACCCCGTTTTCTGCAAATGCTGAATACTTGGCAAATTCTGTGGCACAGTATCATCTTGAAGGAAAGTCTCAGCTAGCGATGGTCAACCAAATAGTTGATAATCAGGCAGCCATGCTGGCATTAAATGATTGTTTCTGGGTGATGGCATGGGTCTTCTTAGCTCTTATCCCCTTTATTATTTTAGGGAAGTTCATCAAGCCTAAACAAAAGCCTGCAGCTCCAGCTGCTGCCGTTGAAATGTCTATGCATTGAGAGGGAGAGCACAAAAAGAAAGAAAAAAATCCCCTCTCGCGAAAGCGAGAAGGAAACTCGACATAATTTTACTTTCATCTTTTTGCGCGTAGCGCCCAAGGGCGGCGCAAAGCACGCGCACTCCAAGGGCGCTTCGCGCAAAATGAGGGAATTTTTTATATATAACGTGAAATGTCTAAAATCGAGATCCCTTCTCGCTTTCGCGAGAAGGGAAAACATGTTTCA